>CAYXCP010000078.1:0-6164 GCA_964463455.1 uncultured Gammaproteobacteria bacterium | reverse complement strand
AAAGATATGATCTATCGTCTCGATACATGGGCTGAGGTTACGCGGCCGGAAGATGTCTTACCAGATCTGCGGCCCAATCTTTGACTTTCTGCGTATTTCCTTCTGTGTCAAAATAAAAGTTATCTACACGAAGTGAGGGCACAAGCAGTTCAGCTTTTGTGTCTTTCATCCACCCTTCAATATAATCAACACATCCACAGAAATGTGCATATGTATGATCACCCAGGCCCAGCATAGCAATATGTTTGCCGGCAAACGCATCGCCTATGCGTTCCTGGAGTCTTAAGAAATCTTCATGAGGCATGCCATCACGGCCATGATCGTCCCAACTCGGACTTGCTAGGAGAATATATTCGGCTGATTTAATCTCTTCTGCAGTAATTTCAGATGCGAGTTTCATATCTACTTCATACTTATGTTCGATCAGCATATCATGTGCAAGTTGTGCAGCCATTTGTGTACTTCCAGAGTAAGTTGCATAGATGAGTAGTATTTTCATACAACCATTATACCTCACGCGTAATTGAGTTGTACAATATAGTATGAAAGCAAAACATTACGAAACTCATACACGATCATTACTCAAAGCTATAACATTTCGCGTTATAGTACTTATGGTTGATTTTACGATAGTTATAACGATTACTCATCGCTATGATGTAGCTATAGGATTCGTTATTCTGTCGAATATTACAAGTACCGCTATATATTTTCTCCATGAACGACTATGGAATAATATAAAGTGGGGATTAAAAGCCTAATGAAAGGAGGTGTTAGATATGTGTTATAACTGCGGATGTCAGATGCCACAAGATGATATGGGAAAAGGCAATGCGGGTGTTGATCCGGATGGAAAAGCGATCACTGATAAAACATTTGAAGAAGCCGCCAAAGCATTTGGAATGACAAAAGAAGAAGCGATGAAAAATACGCTCGAACTTATTCAGAAACCACTTGGATCTGCATAACAAAACAAAGGCTTCTGTATGGTAGTATAAATACATATGGAAGCCGTTGTTTTAACTCCCGAAATCAAGAAAATACTACATGATCAGAATAGCTCTCTCCATGGCCTCACATCAGCAGAAGTAAAAAACAGACTCGAGAAATATGGCCTTAATACATTTGCAACGTCAGCTCAAAAAACTATTTTTCTCCAGTTTCTGAGCAAATTCGCAAATCCTCTTATTATCATTCTCGTTTTCGCTTCTTTCATCTCTCTTTTCTCCGGAGAAGTTGCTGATTTCATCATCATCATGACGATAATTGTCTTCAGTGTCTGCATAGACTTTTATCAGGAGTTTCAGTCAGAAAAAGCAGCAGATAAACTGAAACAAAAAGTATCAATTAAGGCGACTGTTATACGTGAAAATGTGACAAAAGAAGTTCCTGTGTCGCATATTACCGTGGGAGATATTGTTATGTTAACTCTTGGTGACGTTATTCCTGCAGATTTAACTATTCTCCAAACAAATGATCTCCATGTAGATGAATCAACTTTAACCGGAGAATCATTTCCTGCTCAGAAAGATCTTCTTGAGAAAGTAAAGATGGGTACAACTGTAGTAAACGGTGAAGCACTTGCGATTGTAACTGCAGTCGGAAAGAATACTGAGTTCGGCCATATCGCTGAAAAGTTAGCTCAAAAACGTCCGGAAACAGATTTTGAAAAAGGTATACGTCAGTTCGGATCATTAGTGATGAAAATAACGTTATTACTGGTACTCTTTATATTCCTGGTGAATATCGTATTCCATAGAGATTTATTTAACTCGTTCCTGTTTGCGATCGCGCTTGCTGTCGGTCTGACTCCCGAACTGCTTCCGATGATCGTAACTGTCAATCTATCAAAAGGAGCCATGCGTATGTCGCAAAAGGGTGTTATTGTAAAGCATCTGCCGTCTATTCAAAACTTTGGAAGTATGAATATTCTGTGTACTGACAAGACAGGCACGATCACAGAGAATAAAATTCGTCTTGAGAAATATGAAAATGTTGATGGTAAAGAAGATACGCGCGTGCTTAAGTATGCGTACCTGAATAGTCATTTTCAATCGAGCATGAAAAATCCACTCGATGAGGCAGTGCTCGCACATCATGAAATGAATGGACATGGATTTAAAAAAGTTGATGAAATACCCTTTGATTTTATTCGAAGAAGACTGTCCGTTGTCATACATAATAAGGACACGTATATCGTGTGTAAAGGTGCACCCGAAAGTATATGGGAGATAGCGACCCATTATGATGAGCATGAAGAAATAAAACCTTTCACGGCGCAGATAAGAGAAAAGGTGAAAGCTCAGTTTGAAGCAATGAGTAACGATGGTTTTCGTGTTCTAGCCATAGCATATAGAAAAGCAGAGTCCAAGAAGACATATGATAAAACTGATGAAAAAGATCTTATATTCTTAGGCCTAACAGCATTTCTTGATCCGCCAAAGCATGAAGTCAAAGCAGTTTTGAAATCATTAAACGACGCGGGTGTTTCTCTTAAGATATTAACTGGTGACAATGAACTTGTCACTAAAAAAGTGTGTGAAGAACTCAATATCCCGATTGAAGGCATAGTGCTCGGGAGTGAACTCATACATCATTCGGATGCTGCACTCATCCCAATTGTTTTAAAGTCAAATATTTTTGCACGCCTTACTCCTGATCAAAAGGATCGTATCATCACCGCACTTCGCAAACTCGGGAATGTGGTCGGGTATATGGGAGACGGTGTAAATGATGCTGTATCACTTCGAACTGCAGATATCGGTATTTCCGTCGAGAATGCAGTCGATGTTGCCAAGGAATCTGCAGATATTATTCTTGTTTCAAAATCACTCGCTGTACTTAAAGACGGCATCATCGAAGGGCGTAAAACCTTCGCAAATACCATGAAATATATTTTCATGGGTATGGGGTCAAATTTTGGTAATATGTTCTCAGTCAGTATCGGCTCATTGTTTCTTCCGTTCCTTCCTATGCTTCCGGTACAGATATTGTTGAACAATCTTATCTATGATATTTCACAGTTGTTTCTTCCGGTTGATAACGTAGATGAAGCAGACCTTCAAAAGCCCCAGCGATGGGATATGAAGTTTATTAAGAAATTCATCTTTATATTTGGTCCGATTAGTTCGTTTTTTGATTTCACAACATTCTTTGTATTGCTCGTTCTTATGCATGCGACTATTCCTTTTTTCAGAACAGGATGGTTTATGGAGTCAATTGCTACCCAGTCGCTCATTATTCTAGCTATCAGGACTAAGAAAGTACCATTTTTCAATAGTAATCCATCGAAATATATTATCGTAAGTGCGATAGGTGCGGTGCTGTTTGGTATATTCATTACGCAGGGATTTTTGAAACAGTATTTCCAGTTTGTGCATCTGCCACTTATGTACTGGGCATTCCTGGTGTTGATAGTAGGATGGTATTTTGTAGTTGTAGAACTCGCTAAATACTTGTTTTACCGCTCAGTTTCTCAACATCTGTAATAACTTCGGCGGTATGTTCTGCAGGTTTAACTTTTTCATACGTTTTAGCGATTTCTCCATCTGGATTAATGAGATATGAATTTCTTAGTATCCCGATAAATGTACGACCCATAAATTTCTTTTCTCCCCAAGCGCCATATGCTTTTATGGTTTTTGTGGAAGTATCACTTAAAAGAGGAAAATTAAGATTAAATTTGGTTACAAATTTCTGATGTGAAGAAGTGGTGTCTTTTGACATACCGAGAACTACAATGTTATGTTTTACTAATTCTTCAGACTTGTCTCTGAATGAGCATGCTTCAATAGTACAACCTGGTGTATCATCCTTAGGATAAAAATAAACAAGAATCCATTTGCCTGCATAATCTGCTAGAGAATGGTTGGTACCGTTTTGGTCGGGAAGCGTAAATTGTGGTGCTTTCATATCACTATTCTACAGCGTTCATTCCTTTTTATCCCACGTATTGATATATGTTTGTATATCGAACTTTTTTTCAAGACCAGAATAACTCATATATCGAATAGTGCCATAAATCGGCCTCTGAAACCAGGGGCGATCATGCACTCCTCCGATACTCCATAATATACCGGTATACCCATTGGGATCATAGCCATCAAGACTATAACGGTCATTAAGTGTTACGGCAAGCTGTATTGCTGTCTCTGCATCAGGAGTCCATTCAAGTATTTTCTTTGCCCAGTACATGCGCATATATCCATGCATTTTTCCGGTAAACACCATCTGCACTTGTGCTGCGTTCCACGCTTTATCATGTGTTTCAGCATGCTCAAGCTGTTTACCTGTATAGATAACCTCTCTCTTATCTTTAACATGTTTTTCAAGTGTGGCTTTAGCCCATGGGCGTATGCCTTCATACGTGTCGTATGAGGTATTATAGAAACAAAAATTATCTGATAGTTCTTTGCGGATAATGAGTTCTTCAAGGAATGCATCAGCATCTTCTTTTAAGGCAGGATGAGTTGCGATATGTTTACTGATTGCACGCGCAATATGACGTGCTGATATCTGTCCAAAATGAAGGTACGGACTAAGTGAGGATTGGTGATCTATTGACGGGTCATTGCGTTTGATATCGTATCCATCAAGACGATAGTATATAAACTCTTTAAGCATCTGAGATGCAGCCTGTTCACCGGAACGTAATGGTATATTCGTACGTATTGACGGCAATAAAGTTTTCCAATCGTTGTGATGTATCGTGATCGAAAATGGATGTTTATGCAAGTCAAACGTCTGATTGATGAAATCGGGGAGCAATTTATTTATTTTGGGGCGTATCGTATAAGCTGCCCATTCTTCTTTGTCAGAAGCGGTCCAGACGGGAACTATATTATGGCTATCTACAAGAAAGCACGGGACATGAAGTAATGAAACTATTTTATTCTTCAGATTTTTTGGCCCTCTAAGCGGTGAGAAATCAAAAAAAACAGCTGATGCTTTGTGTTTATGAATATAGGTCGTAATAGAGGTGCTAGGTTTTCCTGTGGTGATCACAAATGGGATATTGTGGAGGGCTAATTCAAGTTCAAGATCTTTTAAACCTTCCAACATAAACTGATAGTGTTGCTCAGTTCTATTCGGAACACTCGAATATAAATGAAATAAGACATGTAACGGAAGTTTATGTTCTATGGCATATTCCTGTGCTGCATGAAGCGCAGGATTATCATGTGCGCGCTGATCACGAGACATCACATAAATGACACACGAACCTTGTGAGGTATCTATGTTATTTAGTTTTTTGATATGCGCCGGAAGATTTGTCTGCATACTCATATAGTATGATAACACTTATGATGAATACAACGCCGTAAACAAAATCTTCAGCAGGTATAGGACCTATCAATATATTGGTCTTTACAGATCGGTTATATTGTACTACAGGGCGTGCTGTGAGGTAATAATTAAACAGTGCGGTAAAACCGATTATGACTGCAATATATTTATATGTGAGTGTACGTGTATATAAGTATGTTTTCAGAATAACGTCAATACACAGTGTGAAAAGTAATCCTGCGCTAACGAGTGCTGTATACCATACATGTTGAATAAAAGTAATACATAAGCAAAAAAAAGCAGGAATAAATATATATAAATACATGTGAGTGGGCATCATCTTTGATCTTATATGCTTCTTCATAATAATCCACACAAACAAACACGTGTATGAAGTTGTAAGAAAAAACAAAAATTCTTCTATAGGTATACGTATGAAATGAATTCCTGTAATATAGCGGGGATTAAATGTCCAGAAATATCCCGTTACATAAAGATCCCACACTACAAAAGTAGTAACAGGCATGGTCATTGATAAAAGTGCTTTTTTAGTATGTGGCAGCTTGTATCGAGGGAGAAAAAAAGTAACGAGATAGGGGCACGCAATGATTATTACATTGAATAGTAAATATTCGTATTTCATTTAGAACGTGTTGTATTTAGTAATACAAGCTCGTTAAACAGTGATTTATATTCAGAGCCCATCGTCAAACTGTTTATATAAGTAAGACAGCTACTAACTGTTTTCGTATTTAGTTCTTCAACATCTGAAAATACATTATGCATCTTCATCATATTTACAACATAATCTATATCATCTTTTGTTAAGTTCTGTTTTCCAAAAAGGGTTTCTACTGCTTTTTTATCTTCACTTGTAA
>CAYXCP010000077.1:5180-6206 GCA_964463455.1 uncultured Gammaproteobacteria bacterium | reverse complement strand
GATGATCTATTTCGATGTATTCTGATGTATGACATTTTCATTTCGGTTTGACACCTCTAATCTCTTCTTAACATCTATATTCGTCTCATGCGGCCGAGTCTTTCGGACGCAGATATGAATATAGAAAAGAAGGGAATATTACCATGAAACTCAATGTTCGTCGTCCTCGGTTTTCTCTCGTGTTCCTGCTGCTCACGCTGATCATCAGCGCAAGTGCCGTAGGAGCACAGTCGTTGATGCAGCCTCCCGACATGACTGGTCGGTTCGCCGTTCGATACGGTGATACGCTGGTCAACGGCAAGATGGTCTCTGTGCGGCCGCAGGTCGGAATCTACGTGCAGGGTGTATACCACCCTATCGACCTGGCGGCACGTCCGATGACGGACGAACAGATTCACAATCTGTTCGGCAAGGAGGTAAACCTTTACGGTCTACAAATGACCGAAAAAGGTTTGTCTCCTCAGAGCATAACTCCAAAAGCTCTTCTCGCCGACAACCCGGTTATCACCGGCCCGCAGCCGCGGGTCGATATTCTCTGCAGTCTGCCTGGCTCGCCGACGCCAAAGCCTCACAATAAAGCTTTCTACGAGGGTATGTACCGCAGTCAGTATCCCAGTATCGAAAACTATTGGGAGACAGTAACAAGCGGTGCAATCTATGGGCTCGGGCCGCATGTGTTTGGCTGGTACAATGCGCCCGGCAGGTTGGCTGATTACCAGGATACTGTCCACGGCGGCTATAACCTCGAAAAATTGATGTTTACATGCGCCGGTCTTGCCGACGCGGACATTAATTTTCCCGACTATGTCGGCATCAATCTTCTCCTTGATGTTGATATCGGCGCGGCATATGGCGGTGTGTTTGTTCTTACGCTCGACGGGCAAGAAAAAGCCTATCGGGCTACATGGTACCCGCCCTACGATGACCCCCTTAACTTCCTCAGCCATGAGGTGGGTCACTCGTATAACATGGATCACTCCTGTGGATCAGGAGTACCCTGCGATGAATACCAGGATCACTACACCC
>CAYXCP010000077.1:1735-5170 GCA_964463455.1 uncultured Gammaproteobacteria bacterium | reverse complement strand
AGCGACCTCGCGCTAAAATGCGATACCGTGCGTGACCAGCTCTATGGGTGCATTCCGCTTGGCCTCGACTCTTGGGATCTCTTCCAGGGCGGCTGGGTACGGGTCAAAGATGTTGACCCAGGACAGTATAAGGAGGAAACCATAGAGCCGCTGTATGTGAACGGCGGCAAAACGCAGGCACTCGTCCTGCGACTGAACGACACGCAGAACGTCTTCGTCGAAGCCCGCAAGCTTGCGGGTTATGACGCGAAGTTATACTTTGCAGGCGTCGTGCTTCATTTTATCGACGTAAGCAGTGCGCCAAACTCGTCATTTATCAACGTAGCCAGGAACGGCAATGATACGAGCAAGGCGGCATTGCTGACAACGGCCGGCAAAAAATATACTGACCCGCAAGGTCAGTTTAGCGTATGCCTGAATGGCATACAGGGAGGTAACTACACGGTTGCTGTGTATATTGGTGGCGACTGTTCCAACCCGCCACCGCCACCTACCGTCACGCCACCACCTACGGTGACGCCAGGGCCGGCCAACGCGTTTGAGGCCGTGCCCAACATTACCTGCGCAGGCACCTACACGGTGACCGTCACCAAACAGGTCAACGTGCAAAAGATTGAGTGGTTCATCGATGGCAAAGCCGTGACGTCACCCAGTGGCAACATCGGCACGGCGGCGTCAGTTACCGTATCTGTAAAGGTAACGTTCAACAACGGTGTGGTAAATTCATACGACTATCCGATCAGCCGTAAGGTTTGCACCGTGCGGAACGTATACATTCCCTTCGCTCGCCGATAGCTATGTATCCGGATCTACTAAAAAAGGGCCACAAGCTGAATGCTTGTGACCCTTTAAATCTGTATAGACAACTCGTTTGTATATAGAGATTTATATCTGTTCTATTTCCAGTACATCTTCCAGTTTCACTCCATAGAATGTATCTCCACGACCTAAATTTACGGCCAATTCCAGTGTGCCGCTACTACCCATGAGAGCAACAGGCATATTTGGACTTACTTGAGAAAATGTTTTTACAATAGGAACTTCAAATGTCCCTTTGCGTGATGTGACTTTCAGTTTTTCTCCCAGTTTTAAATTTCCCTGCCAGTTAACTTTAATATTTCCATAGTTATCGACATGGACAATCTGTCCCTGTTTGAATTCAAGTGGTACAAGAGATGATATTTCTACAGGAACACTGCCAAAATCTTCAGGTTTTTGTCCCATGCCTAAAAATACACCTGCCTTAATGAATACATCTCTCCCATGAAACGTGTTGGATACCTCATTACTGACATGCGTTTCAACAAGCTGCCATACTTTTTCTATACCTTCTTCCTGAGCAACAGGGAAGAACAATCCGTTGTCAGGTCCGACAAAATATGACTTCTTTGTTTTTATAACAATGCCTCGTCGGGCACTACCAACGCCAGGATCAATGACACCTACATGAACTGTATTTTCAGGAGAATAACGAGAAAGAATTTTTATTTCGAAAGCACCTTCAGTAATGGAGGGAAAGGTAACACTATGGTTTTCGATGACAGTGCCATCAAAACCAAGGGTCGCCATAACCGCACGAAGCTGAGAAGTCGCGAACTGATCGCCAAAGTCTGTCGTAATTGTGACAGTTTGTTTCATAATAATGATTATGAACTTCTAAAGGTTAATTATACTTCACTTATATCCCGATATCTATACCGTAGAACTTTTTGAGAAATATTCTGTTGAGTCCATACATTGCCTTTTCACGCACAGATAGCAGATTTGGCATAAACCGCGTATCGGCACGTGTGTCCATGTGAATAAGATCTATATCGATTATCTTAAGTTGGGCAGATCCATCGGGCATAGTTTGAACTACCAGATTTGATAATTCGGGGACATCATTATTACCGTCATACAATGATTTAATGCAGATAGTTAATCCTTCACCACCCAGAAAATCGAGGCATTTCCCGTGATGTGCGACTGATATTTTGTTTAGTGCAACCAGCCTCTGAAAATCAGGCCTTACTCTATCGATGTTATGAGGTGAGAGTGGCTTAATATGTGGCAATCTATCTTGTACATATGCGTATAAATCATGATGCGGGCTGGATTCTATTTGTGTGGGAACTATAAATGGCTGAAAGAGTTTTGACTGTTCATACTGGAGCATTTTTTCGTGTGCTGATGTAGTCACTAAGGAATTTCTGTACATAGGTAATTTGACTACCTTCTGTTTTCCATCGCGATCTGCATATTCGTAGACTGAATGAACCCATCCTTTCCCTAGTAGTTTCCCGATTCGTGCAGATTCAAGAGCGGGAAATGTATGTGCAAATGCAAGATCTTTCTTTCTCTGGTTATCTATATGTTCGTGTACTCCGCCATATTCTCCATCCATATTAATCTGCTCCTACTAATGTAAATATTCCTTTTTTATAGGTAAATAATACCGCTGCGGCATTTTCGAAATTATATTGCAGACTGGTTTTAAGTGGCTGATGAGTCAGCAGAGGCATGAGTGCACGGAGTGCTCCTCCATGAGTAACAACAGCGATGGACTTATATTTTTGCGAAACGATATATGTAATAGCTTTCTCTAGCCGCTCGGTCATTTCTTTCCATGATTCACCTTCAGGTGGTACAAATGTGTATCTATCCTCCAGACTTTTATTATCTAGTAATTTTTTAATATCGCTCCATGGCTTAGAACACCATGCTCCCCAATTACGCTCACGCAATTCCGGGAGAAACTCAATAGGTAAATTATGTTCTTTGGAGATAATATGTGCGGACTCTATAGCGCGTGGTTCAGGTGAGCAAAAGATATGTTCAACCAGCTGATCATTGCAAATAGGGATTACTGATTCTATCTGTTCTCTTCCGTGTTTGGTAAGAACGGCATCGTCATTCATTTTATGTACAAACCCTTTTGTGTTTACTGTTGTTTCTCCGTGTCTTATAAACAGCAGCTTCATAGTATTTATTCTTCAATAAATTGAAAACGGGGAACTTTTTTTCCGTCTAATTCAATATCTTCAAGAAACATCGCTTTAGGACGAACCCACATCTTACCTAACGGATTTTCATATAACGCCTCATATACTACCATGTCTTCTAGTGTCTCAGAATGTTTGGCTATATATAACACCCGATACAGCTTTCCTTTTTTTGTATGTTTATAGATTCCTAGCTTCATAGTGTTGATTATAACATTGTTTGACAAACAACAACTTAATTTGTTAATATATCCCTATAGGGGGGATATTTCCTCTATTTTATATATATGGCATACCGACCAAAAGACACAGAAGAACGCATATTACATCGGCTAAAAATAGCTCGCGGACATTTAGAGAAAGTTATCAAAATGGTCGAAAATGATGAGTACTGTGTGGATATATTACATCAACTCCTTGCAGTGCAAGAAGGACTTAAAGGCACAGGAAA
>CAYXCP010000077.1:0-1635 GCA_964463455.1 uncultured Gammaproteobacteria bacterium | reverse complement strand
ATAACTATTAAAAAGGGTAAAAAAGTGGATATACATTTTCTTAGAAAAGATCCTTCTAGCTGCTTAGAAGAAGTTGTACTTCCGGAATTTAAAATAAAAAAATACTTACCACTGAATAAAATAACAACAATAACAATACAACCAGAAATCGCTGGATCATTTCAGTTCTCATGTGGCATGAATATGTTCCACGGAAAAATTATTGTAGAGTAACTATGAAAAAAACATTTGGAATTAAAGGTATGCATTGCGCATCATGTGTATATGTGACTGAACAGGCATTACAAAAAGTTGATGGCATAACTTCAGCGAATGTAAACCTTGCAACAAATATGGCGACAGTAGAATGTAATCCGGACATCGCGACAGAAGAAAAAATTGCAGATGCAATACAAGCGGTAGGATATACTGCTGAAATGGAAACACAAACAGCAGATGAAGAAAAAACAGTGAAAGAAAATGAACTGAAAATTCTCAAGCGAAAAGTCATAATAAGTCTTATTGCAGGTGGGTTACTTCTGTGGGGCAGTTTCCCGGGACTCATGGATTTTGCTCCGTCTATATTAAGAAATCCATGGACTCAGCTAGCTCTTGCACTTCCCGTCCAGTTCTGGGCAGGCCTTATGTTTTATAAAGCGGCATTACCTGCACTAGAACATAGGCTTGCAAATATGGATACACTTGTCGCAATTGGCACTTCTGTCGCATTTGGATATTCTGTTTTTGTAACGTTATTTCCTCATTTGGTAACAAGTCTTGGGATCGATCCTATGCCGTATTACGATACTTCAACCATCATTATTGGACTTATATTGTTGGGTCGCTATTTTGAGGCTCTTGCGAAAGCGGGCACTTCAGAAGCAATTAAAAAATTACTTGGTTTACAGCCTAAAACTGCCCGCGTAGTACGAGCCGGGGTAGAAATTGATATCCCTATCAAGGAAGTTGTTGTTGGAGATAGCATACGTGTCCGACCTGGTGAAAAAATTCCCGTTGACGGTATTATAGTCGATGGAGAATCTTCTATTGATGAGTCTATGATTACAGGCGAAAGTATACCCGTAGATAAACAGATGAATGATATCGTAATAGGCGCGACAATAAATAAATCAGGAACTTTTATATATAAGGCTACAAAAATTGGTGCTGACACAATGCTTTCTCAAATAATAAAATTGGTTCAGGAGGCGCAAGGAAGTAAAGCTCCTATTCAGCGCATTGCAGATAAGATTTCTTCATATTTTGTGCCCATAGTTTTGATGCTTTCTATAGCAACATTCGCAGTATGGTATATCTTTGGTCCATCACCTGCATTTTTGTATGCGATGTTAAATACAGTAGCCGTTCTCATTATCGCATGTCCGTGCGCAATGGGTCTGGCAACACCGACAGCAATCATGGTCGGCACAGGTCGTGGAGCTGGTGAAGGCATACTCATAAAAGATGCAGCAAGTTTAGAAACAGCACATAAAATTACGACAATTATTTTTGATAAAACGGGGACCTTGACAAACGGTAAACCATTAGTCACCGATGTCATAAAGCTTGGGTCATTTTCAGAACCTGATGTATTAATGTACGCAGCCTCACTCGAAAAAGGATCAGAACACTCTCTAGCTGAAGCCATCGTAACAG
>CAYXCP010000076.1:0-6248 GCA_964463455.1 uncultured Gammaproteobacteria bacterium | reverse complement strand
AGGTGTGACATTTTCATTTCGTTTACTATGACATTTTCATTTCGGTGTAACACAGTTGACTTTCTGCTTCTACAATACTAATGTATTATGTATAATAAGATTTAAGTATATACTATGGATATCAAACTAAATGGCGCAAATGCGATGCGCTTATTCTTATTTAGCTTCTTAGTTGCAGTAGCTTTTATTTCGACTTTGTCGAGCTTTAGCATGGGAACAGGTGGAGGTTTTTCCTATTCCTCACGCGCCGCCTCAAATAATACAACTGATCCTAATCTGAAAGTTGCTTTTATAGGAGATCAGGCTTTATCATCTGACTCAAAAGCAGTATTAAAGCTTATAAAAGATGAAGGAGCTGCTATGGTTCTTCATCAAGGAGATTTTGATTATGCAAATGATCCTCAAAAATGGGATGATCAGATTAATTCGATTCTTGGAGCATCATTTCCTTATTTTGCTTCAGTGGGAAATCACGATGATGCTCAATGGACCGGGTATCAGCAAAAATTGACTACCAGACTGGCAAAAATTCCTGGGGCGACATGTACCGGTGATTATGGTGTGAATGCTAAATGCACATACCGAGGCTTGACATTTGTGCTGTCGGGAGCAGGAACCCGTGGCTCAGGATCTGACACATTTATAAAATCAGCGTTTACCAATGATCCGTCGATCTGGAAGGTATGCACTTGGCATAAAAACCAGCATGCAATGCAGGTAGGAAGTAAAACAGATGAAGCAAAATGGCCCGTGTACGAGGCATGCCGTGAAGCAGGAGCAATTATTGCCACTGCCCACGAACATAGCTATGAAAGGACTAAAACGCTTACTAACTTTGCTTCACAAACAATTGACCCTACCTGTTCTGACTCAGGTCAGGAATGTGTGTCTCCGGGACGATCTTTTGCGTTTGTATCAGGGCTTGGAGGAAATGATATGAGAAATCAGGATTTGTGTAAACCTGCTACCTATCCATATGGGTGCAATTACTGGACAAAGATTTATACTACAGATCAGACAAATGGCGTACAAAAATTCGGTGCTTTATTTATAGTTTTTAACTATCAGGGTAATCCCAATAAGGCGCATGCTTATTTTAAAAATCCAGATGGGACTATAGTCGACCAGTTTGATATTACATCGGGCAGCGGTGCTATTGGCAACGGAAACTTAACGCCCATACCCACTACCGGACAGTCTACACCGGTTCCAACCGTATCTTCAGGATCATGTTCAACGAAATCTCAAGGAGATGCCGACTGTAATGGCACCATTAATCTTGCTGATTTTGAATTATTTAGAAAAGAGTTTACTGGAATTTTAGCAAGTAAAAATTCAGATTTTGATTCGAATGGTAGGGTGGGTATTTCAGATTTCGAGATATGGAGAAGAACGCTTTATGGATCAGGAGGAGGTGGAACCGTTACTCCTACGGTTACACGTCCGGCAAGCTCCGTTACTCCTACACCTACCTCTATAGTTCCAACGGGAGGTGTTGGCAATGCGGGATCGATGTGGATTTCGGCTTCGGAAATTGCAAAATTACCTATGTCAGGTACGGCTTGGAATAATCTGAAATCGGCGGCAGATAGTAATTTAGGATCACCTAACATATCTGACCAAGACAACGATCATGATGTACTTACTATGGCATCAGCGCTTGTATATGCACGTACAGGTAACAGTGCCTATAGATCAAAGGCGGTCAGTGCGATTATGAGTGCAATTGGTACTGAAAAAGGCGGTCGTGTGTTGGCTGAAGCGAGAAATCTGCCCGGATATGTTATTGCTGCTGATCTAATAAATCTGAAGGCATTTGATTCCGGAAAGGATGCGCAGTTCCGTACCTGGCTCATGACAGTAAGAGGTGAACAAATGACAGAATGTGATAATCTCATTCTCTGTCAGAACAGAAGGCCTAATAACTGGGGTCTTATGGCGGCAGCGGCAAGAGTGTCCATTGATGTATATTTAAACGATAAAAGCGATCTTGATAAAGCAGCAAATGTGTTTAAGGGATGGCTGGGTGACCGTGCTGCTTACTCATCATTTGAGTGGGGTGATTTAAGCTGGCAATGTGATTCATCAAAACCAGTGGGTGTAAATCCTGCTTGTTCGAAAAGTGGTCATAGTCTCGATGGTGCTCTGCCTGATGATATGAGACGTGGAGGATCGTTTACCTGGCCTCCAGGTGCAACAAACTATCCATGGGAAGCATTGCAGGGAGCAGCAGTAACAGCAGAATTGTTGCATCGCCAAGGATATGACAGTTATAACTGGAGTAATCAAGCATTAAAAAGGGCCACTAAATTTGTTTTCGACATAAATTTTAAACCTACAGATGATGCTTTTGTGACCTGGATTATTAACAAAGCATACGGAACTACATTCTCTACAGTGTCACCATTACCTCTAGGTAAAAACGTCGGATGGACGGATTGGACTCACGGACCAGGGAGATAATTGTTTATATGTTGACACTGACATAAAACAAGTGTATATGTATAGAGTGCACGATATAGTTTGAACGTAGTTGATATATAATTGTGTATATTTTACATATTGTAGTATAATGGCCGCATGATCTATTTTTCTGAATTAAAAAACAGCACAGTACACACAGAGGATGGCGTGTATGTTGGTAAAATAAAAGATCTTATTTTTCTTGCAACAGATAAACCTACCGTAACGAAAGTAGTACTCAAAACCTCCATGAATAACCATTTAGTTGTTCCTGTTGAATATATTACAAAATGGGAAAGTACACCGATAGTAAATAAAAAATATCAAAGCTCCAGTCTGGAGGAAAATGAACTCTATGTAGAAAAAAATCTTCTTGATAAACAGATTATTGACATTAAAGGAAATAAAGTTGTTCGTGTAAATGATATTGCTATACAGAATAAGCCTGTGCTATATGTCGCAGGAGTAGATATTGGTGTCTTGGGTATATTGAGATGGTTATCGCTTGAAGAGCCTATTCGAAAAGGGCTTCGGGTACTTGGATTACGAATATCTCCTAACTTTTTGTCGTGGGCTGATATTCAGCCACTGGAACTGAGCCGTGGGAAAGTTATTTTAAAAACTGAACAGGATAAGCTTGAAAAGATTCGCGCGGAAGATCTGGCTGACTATCTGGAAAAAATCAACGTCAAAAACATCACGAAAATTCTTAATATTCTTGATGAAGAATTTGCGGCTGAAGTTATAGGTAATTTAAATATTAACTATCAGAACGCTCTTTTCAATCAGTTTACCGATAAAAAAGCTGCAAAAGTAATTTCTCTTATAGATCCAGATGAATCTGTGGATATTTTGCTGACCTTTGGCCATAAAAAACAGGAACAGATTATAGCAAACTTGGAACCTGCTAAGAAAAAAGAGCTACTCTACCTCTTAAGTCTATCTAAAACACCCATCGGCGAAATAATAACATCTGAGTTCATAACGGTACATCCACAAGATACAGTTAAACACATTCTAGAAATCATTCGTAAAACAACAGGAGATTTTTCCATGTTTTTGTATGTATATGTTGTGAATAATCAGAATCAACTCATCGGTGTTATTAATCTACACGAACTGATCATGAAAACACCTGAAACTCAGGCATATAAATTCATGGTGCAGGATGTAGTTGTCATACATCTTACAACACCAGAAGAAATCGCTATTAAGAAGATGTTGAAATATCAACTCCAAGCACTACCGGTTATTGATAAAGAAAAACATATACTTGGTATAGTTACATTAGATGATATCTCGGAATTTATACTTGAACGATTATGAATAGACTAAGATTATTTTTTACTCGAACCCTGCCGCTGTTTCTTGGAGTATTTGGGCCTGCGACTATTGCTGCTGTGGCAGATAACGACGCAGCTGGCGTAACTACCTACTCTATTGCGGGCGCAAAATTTGGATACTCAATTCTTTTTATATTAATGTTAATCACATTTCTACTTGCGATTACTCAGGAAATTGGCATTCGCATTGGTATTGTTACAGGTAAAGGATTTGCAGATATCATTCGCGAACGGTATGGTGTTAAAATTGCTATTTTGGTATTCGTGATGCTTTTTATCGCAAATGTAGGAAATGTTATCACTGATATGTCAGCTTTGAAAGCTACAGGTATTATGTTCGGTATTCCTATAATTCCGTTTGTACTCATTGTTATCGTTTTCTGCTTTATTTTTGTTACCCAAGGTAATTATGAGGCGAATCAAAAGATCTTTCTTGTTGGCATATTCCTCTATGTTGCATATATTTTCTCGGCATTTAAGGCCCAGCCTCATTGGCCCACTGCTTTACAAAGTGTAATCATTCCAACAGGCCTGCATCTTACCCGTGACTATGTTATCACTGCGGTTGCCGTACTCGGTACCACCATCACTCCGTGGGGACAATTTTTTATTCAAAGCTTCGTGAATGATAAAAAGTTAACACTAGATAAATTAAAATATTCTCAAGTTGAAACCTACTTTGGAGCATTCTTCACTAACTTTTTTTCATTCTTCATGGTAGTTGCAACAGCTGCAACTTTGTATGTTCATAATATAACGCTCGATTCCGGTGAGAAAGCGGCACTTGCAATTAAGCCGTTTGCTGGTGAACTGGCAGGTGTACTTTTTGGTGTAGGACTTATCAATGCTGCCATTATGGGCGTTGTTATCATATCTCTTTCTACTGCCTATGCATTTTCAGAATTTTTTGGATATGAAGGTAGTCTGGACACTGCATTCAATAAGGGAAAGCTGTTTTATTTTCTATTCTTAGTCCAGCTTGTTATAGCTGCGTGTGTCATCCTTATACCAGGAATATCATTATTTACGATTGTAGTGATCACCCAGTTTATTAATGCGAGCATGCTTCCTGTTATCTTCTACTTCCTGCTGAAAATATCAAATGATAAAGAAATAATGGGAGAGAATGTAAATTCGAAATGGTATAATTATGTTTTGATAATTGCATCAATTGTTATTATTATTGCAGCATTATTTACTGCTGTTACAACATTTACATCATGAAAAAACTACTCGTCGTCGCTGACTGGGCTAGTGATAGTTTAACTAGTCAGGAAGTTAAGTCTGCTGTAGAAGGCTTTCTTAAAGAACCTGAAAAAGCAAATATATCATTTGTAGCGAGCGCCCCATCTACAGTTAACACTGCGTATATCATTGCACAGTTAGTAGAAGTTGAGGAGAGATACGGTAGACCTCTTGAAACGGTTTTGTTTCAGAATACCGATCCACGCATCCAAACAAAAGAAAGTGTAGAGCAGGCAAAAGGTGCTGAATTCATTGTTATCAGACTAAAGTCGGGTATGTACTTATGCGGACCAAACGCTGGATATGATTTTTCTTTGATTCATCACAAAATTGAGGAAGTGTATCATTACGAAGGACTTGATAAAGGAAGCCAGTTTAGATCACGCGATTTATATGCACGCGTATCTGCTCACTTAATGGAAAATATGGAGGATGAAATGGATTTGGAAGAAGGTCATTTAAATATGATCCCTGAATTAAGAGGACACTTTATTGGACATATTGATAACTACGGCAATATTAAGACTACCATTACACATGAAGATATCAAAGGTAAGGTTGAACTTAATAATCCTATCAAGATTAAAATCAACAATGTAACTAAATCGGCAACTTATGTAAGTAACTTATTTGGTGGCCAGCCAGGAAAATTGGTTATATATCCAGGATCTTCAGGAGATAAAGATAATCCATACATGGAAATAACCATATGGAGACACTTTACTGAAGAAAATCCAACTACTGGAGTGCACGAATTTAACCATGCACGACCAGGTATGGAAATCGAGCTTCTTAAGTAATACGAATAAAAAAATACACATGTAACCCATGTGTATTTTTTTTGGCATAAAAGATCTATCACTGATTCATTTTATGGCGCTATTATCGCGTGTGTAAGTATTATGACGTGTAAATTACAGGTATATATCGAAGATAAGAAATTGTTTTCACTTTATTTTTTAGTTTACTAGTCGGGCTAGGACTATCCTCTCTCTATTGCTAGAGGTATTTTTATCTTTAAAAAGAAAAAATAAAAAGAAAGGAGGTGATCCATCCGCTCCTTCCAGAACGGATACCTTGTTACGACTTAACCCTCATCGCCGAATATATCCTCTCTCGATAAATCGAGATTCAAATATTTCCGACTTTGTTGGCTTGACGGGCGGTGTGTGCAAGAGGCAAGAACGTATTCACCGC
>CAYXCP010000075.1:882-6281 GCA_964463455.1 uncultured Gammaproteobacteria bacterium | reverse complement strand
TCATATCTTCTTTCGATAAATGTTTGTAGAAAAAGAGCTTTTTAATAATCGAAAGCGATGCTTCAAATTCAGGTTGCACAACGATATCGACTCCCAGATCTTTCATCCTGATATGGTGCGCATGACTATGAACACGGCTGATGAAAAGTAAATTGTTATTTAGTTTTTTTGCATTCAAGATAATTGATTCTTGAGAAAAACTATCAGGGACTACTGATACGAGAGCAACAGCATTCCGCACTCCGGCATATACTAATATATCCATATCTGTTGGATCGCCATACATGATGCGGACACCTTCCTTTTTTGCTTTTTCGACCATGTGATAGTTGTAATCGATGGCTATAAAAGGAATATGAGCAAGTGTCAGTGCTCTGCCGATATATGAACCCACACGTCCATATCCACAGATAATAATGTGTTTTTGCATTTCTTCCTTATCAAACATCACCGGTGAAAAGTCGAGCTTGTTTTTAATATACGTTTCGAGCTGAGGTATAAATCTCCGTATAGTCAGTCTTATATGGGAATAAATGGAATCTTTATTATTTATAAGTACGGGGGTCAGAATGAGAGTCAATAATACTGAAGTAATGAGTGCCTGGTACTGCTCAGAAGTATAGAGTTGATTTTTGAACGCGATAGACAGAAGAATGAATGCATTTTCGCTTACCTGAAATAGAAATAGTCCCATTGACAACGAAACTTTTGAGCTGAATTTCATGAATGCAAAAACACCTATAACAATAGCTACTTTTATGAAGATAAACGTTGAAGTATATAAGAGTATTTGAGGCAACAACTGGAATAAAGATCCTAGCTGAATATGAGTTCCGATAAACACAAAAAATATGATGGCCATGATATCACGCAATGGCCTGATTTGAGAAAATATATGATAGTGTTCCAGCGTCTGTGACACAAGGACGCCAGCAATAAACACACCTATAAGCATAGGCACACCTAACCAGGCCGATATAGAGGCTATAAGAAATATAAATATGATAATAAACAGATAAAGTAGCTCTCTCGATACACGTGAGATACGGTCAAACAACGGCGGGACAAGTCGCTTGCCTCCTATATATAAAATGCTCAGAATAAGTGCGGTCTCCCCCATTCCAAACAGAATACTTTTGATGAGATCAAATGGAGATACATCAGAAGCATTGAGATATCTAAACAGCAATATGAATGGGATGAAGCATAGGTCCTGAAACATCAGCATGCCTGTGGTGAGTTCCCCTACGAACGAAGATTCCTCTCCTTTATCCTGGATAAGTTTTGCAACGAGTGCAGTCGATGATGATGAGACCGCAATACCTATGAGAAATGCCTGTAATAACGTGAATCCGAACAGTGAAGTGGCGATAGTTATAGCCAGAATCGTAAATAGTACCTGAAACAAACCTCCAAATACAATGAACTTTTTAAGTACAATTATTTTTTCGAAATTCACTTCCAGTCCTACCGTAAACATCAGCAGAATAATACCAAACGAAGCAAAGTTTTCGACCCCGTTAGAATTGACTATCGGAGAAAAAAATGTCCCTATGACAAGACCGCCAAGAATATACCCGATAATTGAGGGCAGTTGGAATTTACGAAAGATATAGCCGAAAGCAAACGGAATACTAAGAAATATGAAATAACTATATAAAATCTGCGCCGAGATATCGGTCATATATATATGATAGCAGAACTGCGCTTACTTGCGGAGTTTGCTTTCATCTTTGACACAATAGCGAGCTTCGGGTATGAGTTCGAGTCTTGGAAGCGGGATCTGTTCATTACACTTCTCACAGTATCCATATGTTCCCTTCGCAATCTTCGTTACGGCAAGATCAATATCAGCAATTCGTTTTTCGAGAGTGATGATCTGAGCTTCTATTGTCTGATGACCTATCTGCTCGCGGGCATCTGTATCGACAGCCGCGTTATCAGAAGCATGATCAGGATCAGCAAAAGGATCGTTTTTCTTGAGCTCTTCAATTTGTTTTAATGACTGTGTTTTTTCACTCTTCAGCTTTTTCTCCTGATTTGTTATGAATTGTTTGTTTATTTTTTTGTCCATAGCGTAAAAGTAAATTTGTAAAAGACTTCCTGAAATAATAAATAAAATATACCGTAGTTATAACTACTATAACGGCGGATAAAGTTTCATTGAAACTGAAACCCCCTATATAATACCTCGTATTTTTGATTCTGTCTACTATTAAATACACGAGAGCGAAATACCAGCTAAAAAAATAGAGGGAGAATCCTTTTCTATAGTTCTGTCTGCGCACTGAGAACATCAGATGGTATAGGATAAACACGCCTATAAAGAACAATATACTTTCGTATAGCGGGGTGAGATGACGAAACCCGTCAAAATTCGCATATCTGATACTAAGAATAAACGAAGTTCGAGCACCTACTTCAGCACCTGAAAAAAAGCTACCTAGCTTCCCTATTGCAACTGCAAGCATGAGCGGTGATGCAATGTAGTCAATAGTCTCCATCAGTGATATTTTTCTTGATAATCCGAACAGGCCAAATACAGCAATAGCACCGATAAGACATCCGTACAAGGTGAGTCCGGGATAACCATTAATAAGAATAAATTTGCCTATATTAAATCCGAATTTATCAAAATGCTGGAGTACATAAAATAATCTGCCTACAAATAATCCTCCGAAAAAAGAAAGGAACATACCATCGAAGATAGCTTCTTCTTTATACGAAGTAAGTCGAATATTTTTCCACAGTAGGAAGCTACTCCAAAAAAACGCAAGTACTAAGAAAATACCAAAAGTATAGATTTTAATAAATTTTAGATCTAACAGTACCGGTAGCATAATGCTTGATTCTAAAATTTTATCACATATCAAAAAAAATATACATCTAATATGTTAAAATGCTTTTGTGGAACAATCCGAAACTCACATCAAAGCTAATAAAGCTCAACGTATTTTTCTTATACTTATCGTAATCATAGCCTATGTTCTTCGTTACGTCGATCATAATTGGGACCACGGGTTTCATTTTCATCCTGATGAACGGGCAATTATAATGTTTGCAGATAAGATACATTTCTTTGACAGTCTAAACCCACATTTCTTCAGCTATGGCTCTTTACCTATTTATATATTAAAAGGAATTACTCAGTTTTCAGATACCTTTTTTAATACGCATTTGGCCAACTATGACGGTATGCTCCCTATAGGTAGACTTTTGTCTGTCATCTGGGATACGGGAACGCTGATACTAGTTTTTATGACTGCCCGGAAATTATGTAAACAAATAACGCCAGCGCTTATTGCTGCAGGATTGTATGCTACCGCTTTTTTCCCCATACAGAATAGTCATTTTTATGTTGTAGATGTTCCCCTTAATTTCTTTATAACGCTGATATGTTATCAGCTTATCATGTTTCTTGAGCACCCGAAAAGAGTAAAAGCAGTAGTTATAGGTATTCTGTTTGGTATGTGTCTCGCAATCAAGATTACACCTGTTATTTTTGCTCCGGTAATAGTCATCGTCATGATCTATAGTTGGCGCGCCAAAAAGCCAAAGCGATTTCTCCTAGCGTCTTTTCAGTCTCTACTCATATGGGGTGTCGTTTCTCTCGCTGTTTATGCTATCTGTATGCCCTATACATTCCTTGACTTTGTCTCATTTAAGAATGATATGACACAGCAGATTTCAATGAATTCCGATCCTTATATATTTCCTTTTACTCTGCAATATGTCGGGACACTCCCTTATCTCTATTATCTAAAAAATATTGTGCTCTGGGGCGCCGGAATACCTATGATCGTATTGGCCGCTTTTGGAGCGGTTCGTTTTTTCCACGCCGGCAAACGCATACATATCTCCCATGTAATACTCACGTTGTTTTACTTATATTACTTTATCATAATAGGACGCTCTGCGGTGAAATTTATGAGGTATATGTTGCCCTTGTATCCATTTATTGCAATATGCGCAGGATTAGGAGTGTATATACTTTGGCAAAAAAAAGGTATAGCAAGGTGGGGTGGTATTTTTTTTCTGGTAGCTTCCGTTGTATGGAATATGTCATTTATGAGTATCTATGCAGCACCACAGACAAGACTGACTGCATCTGTATGGATCAACCAATACATCCAGCCAGGATCTACACTTGCTGTGGAACACTGGGATGATTCATTGCCAATATTTGGTGGAGAACGATACCGGTTTACAGAAATGACTTTATATGACAGGCCAGATGATGAAATTAAATGGCAAGCTCTCGAGCAAAAGCTTGCTCAATCGGACTATCTTATCATTGCCTCAAACAGACTATATACTCCCTTACAAAGACTTACTGACTGTAATAAATATACTTCGTGTTATCCATTGACTGCGCAGTATTATAAAGATCTATTTAACAACAACCTCAGGGGAGAAGGGTATGCTTATACAAAAGTAAAAGAATTCGCAGTGTACCCTACTATTCCCTATTCTGCACTAGTTAATGATCAAGCCATAGAAATAAATGATCAAAGTGCTGACGAATCGTTTACCGTATACGATCATCCTCGTATTTTTATTTTCCGGAATATGTTGAAGTGAATATAAAATACCCAATAAAAAGCTGTGGAGTCCCACCTGGGTCGCGAATTGTTTTTAGTCGTATGAACTTTACGTCCTCATATTGAGAGTAAGCTTCTTCTATATCTTCTTTTCGTATTGAATATAGCTCTTTATGATATCGATCAATAACAATTGGATTGGATATAATACGACAGGAGTCGCAGTGGTATGTTCTATTAAAAAATAGTAACAACTCTTCAGGACTGTTAAAGCGATGTGTGATATTCAATGCGTCGTATTCTGTTTTATAAGCATTCAAATATTTGATACTATCTTCCATACCATACTGCCATCCCATGTATCCTCCCGTTTCCTTACCATATGTATCCAAGAGATGCAAGGTAGAGAATACACTGATGATAAACATTCCCGTAAAAGCAACCATCAAAACATAGTAATTATATTTATTTTTATATTTGCGACATGTCACTAAGAGCTCGTAATATCCATATCCTATAACAAATGTGAACGGTACTAATCCCATAATTGACCGTGTAGGCAACGGCATAACATCAGCAGTAATAGATGAAGGTATAGGATATATTAAGAATAGGAAACCTACAAGCAACCCCACACCTGTTTTACGCTTTATTAAGTAGTATACCCCAAGAAGAAGACCTGGCAGTTCCCATAAATACAACTCTCCTACCCTCAGTAATCCATGCCGC
This sequence comes from uncultured Gammaproteobacteria bacterium, assembly GCA_964463455.1. Classification (GTDB taxonomy): domain Bacteria; phylum Patescibacteriota; class Microgenomatia; order UBA1406; family GWC2-37-13; genus JBDKFK01. The sequence continues at coordinate 1,011 of CAYXCP010000075.1, read as the reverse complement.
TGTATAGCACCTTTATCCCCTTCTATAAACAGATACGCCGGAGAAAAATGGAGCATATATGATTTCACAAATTTTATACCTGGATTCATATTGCTTTTTAAGAGTGATACCTGGTTAAAACGCGTAGCT
>CAYXCP010000075.1:0-872 GCA_964463455.1 uncultured Gammaproteobacteria bacterium | reverse complement strand
CCATTGCCTTTCCATATATGCATGCCTAACGGTAAAGATAATATGTAAAAGAGTAGAATGCCTATAAACAAACACTGTTTATTTCCTTTTTTCCAAAGAAAAACGATGCTGGCGATTACAAGTATAGGATAGATTACATATGCTGAAAAATAAGAATATATCCCTATACCACAGGATAAAAAAAAGAGCAATATATACTTTTTTCTATACTTTGCCTGAATGATAAAATATAAACTCAATGTGATACAAAACAGATATATATTTTCTGCGACAAATCCTGTTCTTCCCATATGTACAGACCAGGGCGTAACAGCCATGATAGCGGCTAACATAATCCCCAGCCATGGACTCCATACAGATCCAATGAGAAACAAGATTACAATAGCAGTGATTGAAAAGAGAACTGAAATAATTCGTACTGTAAAAGCATTAACACCATGTAGGTACACTGCTGGAATGGTTGCATATACTTCCAGTGGATTACGGTATTCTCCAAAAGATTTAAAAAAAAGAGGAAATGAATTATGCCACTCATCTTTTCCTGTGTGTGCTACGAGATACGCATTGTACCCGACAGAAACTTCATCGCAAAAAAAACCAGGGGGGTTTGTAGATAAATCGACTACGCGAAGAAACAGAGCGACAGCAAGTACAATAATGAGAAGATGTCTCACCATATGTTACATAAATCTCTTAAATAAACCAAGTATCCCTTGTTTCCAACCTACCGTATGTGTTACGCCAGGAGTACGCGATTTTATTTCTGTATAGTGCGTTTCATACCATCCATACGCTTTAATAAGCGCCTGTGCGTTCGAATAGCGGGGATGCCATTTAAGTGTTTTAGTCAGTTTATCGATTGAAACAAATGA
>CAYXCP010000074.1:3250-6285 GCA_964463455.1 uncultured Gammaproteobacteria bacterium | reverse complement strand
TCAGAAATGCCATAGCATTTCATTATCGACGCATGCACAAAATAAACGATGAACGATGGAAAAATTTACCAGAACATTTGAGAGACCAGATTGTAACAGTCGAATATCCGTTTGATGATCCTTTAAATAAGATTAAAAAGGGCCAACCCGTTCCTGTGCAGAACTGGTACAGCGCACACTATAGTCCCGCGCTGGACGGCGATAAAGTTGTAAAGCCTAAGAAGATGTATCGCTTATATGCTGAAAACTTTTACGGACCTCTTGCCTACTTTCATGACTGGTATATGAGAGCAACGCTCGCAGGTACCATTGAAGAAAGTACTCAATCTGATACTGCCTGAATGATCTCGCGGATGGCTTCCTCTGCTTCCTGAATATTCGTTGTGCTCATGAGTTTTGCGCGCATGCCTGTTGCATCGTTATATCCCTTACAATACCATGCTAAATGTTTTCGGAGCATGAGAAAATTAAGCTCGGGAGTATATTTCATGAATGCCTGGCACTGTTCAAGGGCAACGGTCATTTTCTGGGCAAGTGATGTTTGTTCGTTTATAAATACCCACGGATTACCAAACGTAGATCGGCCAATGAGTGCGCCATGCGTATGATACCTTTTTATTTTTTCTTTTGCATCTTCTATGGTTTTAATGTCACCATTTCCCAGAATAAGTGTATCTGTCTTTCGTACAATCTCTGCTGCTTTACCGAGTTCTTCCCAGTTTGCAGTTCCTGAATATAATTGCTTTAATGTGCGGCCATGTACTGTTATATTGGCGGGCTGCTCTTCAAGAAGTGTAGCAATCCATGATTCAGTTACAATTGCATCATATCCTATTCTGGTTTTAACAGAGACCGGGAGTATGTGTTTTTCAGGATGAATATCCCATTGTTTCTGAAAATGCTGGACAAATTCTATAATAGAGTCTGCCAGACCGGCGTCTTTCATTGTTCTTCCCTCAGACCAGTCTGCTATACCCTGTTTTGTTTTGCGGATGATTTCTTTAGCAAGATCAGGCTTAAGGATAAGTGCTGCTCCCCCACCCTGTTTTGCAACGTTTTTGTCGGGGCATCCCATGTTAATATCTATGCCATCAAATCCCATTTCACAGAGTACGATAGCTGTTTTATAGAACGCATCTGGATTGCTGCCAAATATTTGAGCTATTGTAGGAGTTTCAGTTTTGTGATAAATAAATGAGTAGAGTAATTTTGCCACACCATGAGCGATCCCCTCTACAGAAGTGAATTCTGTTATAAGGATCGAAGGGTGCCCGTATTTGTCGCAGATATACCTGAAAGCCGCGTCAGTAACGCCGTCCATAGGGGCAAGGCCGATGATTGGTTGGGACAAGGTGTTCCAAAAGCTTTTGGTCATACTATAAGACTATATTATACCTTATATTCAGGTAATACATAGTTGTCATTCCAGGCTTGACCGGGAATCTGCAATATTGGCAGATCCCCGCCTACGCGGGGATGACAGAAGAATCAATAATCACCACTACATAATCAGGTACGTAGGTTTTCCAGGTGTGGTTGTGTTCGCGCATGAGGCGTCGGATTGTTTTTCCTTCATAGATAGTTCTGTTGTGCATTTCAAGTTCTTTAATCGAATAGTCAGCTGCCTTACATATGCTGTTTACCCAGTTGTTATTTCCGACAACGAGATCGATCGGAGGAAGTTTATTTACTATATCATTCAGCCATTCCGTATCGTCTGGAATATCATCGCTTGGTATTAAGTGTGAAATGGACGAGGACCAATTGTTATGTGCAATAGCTTCTTCTACCATCCGTAGTCGTTTTTCGTAGGGAAACGGATTGTCATCGTTGATTATATTGGCGCTACCGATACATATAGACACATTTTCGGCGAGATCCAAAGCAGATTCTATAAGGAAGACATGTCCCTGGTGAAAAGGCTGAAATCTACCTATCACCAGGGCATGCGGGACTTTCATTAGAGTCCACTAAACTCACCAGTATATGAGATCTTCATTTTTTTCTTCATCTCAACTAGCCATTTCTGGAACTCTTCATTCATTTTCTGCTGCTTGAGCTGTTCTTTTACATTTGCCTTCACTTTTGCTCCATTATCTCCTTCTTCACTGACAATTTTGTTTTCAGTCATGTAATCATCAATTTCTTTATCAGATACTTTTACAGAATCGCCAATAAGCTTATCTACCATTTTCTGTAACTTCATCTGGCTTTTGAAACTTTCACGATCCATGCCCTGCATGGCAAGCAGAGAGTCAAGTTTCTGACCTTGCGCATTTACACTTTTTTCAATTTTCGAGATTTCATCGTTTACTTCTTTGTCTGAAACTTTGATATTACGTTTGCGTGCTTCCTGTTCAATGATAGTCCTGTTTACGAGTACGTCAATTGTCTGTTTCCCGTATCTTTTGGACATTTCCTTATTCAGGTCCATACGAGTAATAGGTGTTCCATTTACATATGCGACGGCATAGTAATTCTTGAAATAATATACGCCTGCTGCGATAAGTAACAGAAGAAGAATTATGCCTGCGCGGACACCCATATTATTTTTGTTTTTAGCATGGTGATGCACCGTATGATGTTCTTCATGCTGGTGTTCTGAAGTTGTTTGTGAGGTTTCATTTGATTCCTCAACTGAAGTATGTGGTTTGTGGTGATCATGCTCTGTAGTCATGCGCATAAGTATAGCAGAATTTGAAAGGTCAATCGCCTGATTTCTCTAAGTTAGTTATGAAAACAGACGTAAACGCTACAAACGGAATAGCGAGAAGAGCTCCTATAACACCCATAAGTTTTCCTCCAATCAGAATAGTCATGATGGTAAAAAGTGGATGTAATCCAATTGCGTGCTGCATGACTTTCGGAACAATGAGATGATTTTCTGCAAACTGAATGAGTATATAGATGATTGCAACTATTCCAGCCATCGTGGGTGAAATGTTGAGAGCAATAATGATTGCGGGTACCGCAGAAATAATGGGTCCGACAGTAGGTATAACTTCGCCTACACCAGCGATAAGAGCAAGCGGCAA
>CAYXCP010000074.1:0-3150 GCA_964463455.1 uncultured Gammaproteobacteria bacterium | reverse complement strand
GTCTTATTCATATAATCAGGAAAGTTATTCAATAGTGAATGGACCTGATCTACAAAAAGAGGTAATGTCGGAATAATAATCAGTACTATTAATGTCAATGTAATAATATAGGGAAGTGCGATGGCAAGAAGTTTGGGAACTTTATGTGAAACAAGCCAGTTCACAAGGGGCATGAAGCCTGTCATGATAATATATGCTGTGAACAATACTGCCCATATATTCAGTGTTTGGAGCACGAGCCATCCCGTTGCAATGATAAGCAACGCAAATATAAGCTGGTTTCGTAAAATGTATCTTCCTATATTTCTAATCATTATTCCCTATTATACAGCTATAATATCAGTATGGCAGATGAACACGTAGGGACACTCCATACAAACAGTCTTAAAGTGACTCCGGCACGAAAAGCAATTCTTACTTATATGCAGCATATAAAAAAACCTGTAGATGTTACTTCTATTATGGATAATGTTGTTTCACAAGGTATTATTGTCAATCAGTCAACAGTGTATCGCATCCTGGATATATTCATAGAACATAACCTCATTCGACAGATTCAGTTTAAAGAGGGAAAAGCCCGATATGAGCTAGCGGCACTTCCCCATCATCATCACGCCGTTTGTACCAACTGCGGACTCATTGAAGATATAGATGCATGCGATGTGAAAGTGAATCCTCATGCAGCAAATAAATCCTCGATAAAAATTGAATCACATGCTCTGGAGTTCTTTGGGATCTGCAAAACGTGCAGCTCTGCATAATATTTCTCACTTGTTTCTTACACACCTCTCAGTCAATTCTTAAGCCTGTCCTCTATTCTATAGATAATTAGTAATTATATTAGTCTTATGTTACACACAAAAAAGAAACTCTATGGTTGCCCGATTTGCGGATATAGAAATGAAAATGAAGATGAGATCGTTGAACATATGCTCGATATGGCAGATAATCCTGATCACTTAAGACTTGAAGAATTAGAGCAATCTTGTTACTCACGTGCAATGTGGAGTGGGTCACGATGACACATATACCTTGCATAATACGATATAATTAAGGTGTAGTTATTACACACTTATGAAGAAACGTAGTAATCTTATTTATATCGCGTTGGGAGTATTGTTTTTTGTCCTTTTTACTGTTTTTACATTAATTGTAAAGAAAGAACATCTGGCTCAGTTTGATTTTAACACAACAGTTCGACTTCAGGATCATATACCTCGTAAAATTGATACTCTTTTTTCTTTCCTTAGTTTAGTTGGAAGTTTTGAAGTGTTAACTGTAATACTTGCAGTTATTCTACTTATCAAAAGAAAAATAAAGGGAATAATTGTTTTCTTTTTGTATGGATCGAGTCATCTTATCGAACTGTATGGAAAATCTTTTATGAAGCATCCTGGTCCTCCTTATCTCTTCTTCAGATATGACCTCGACTTTATCTTTCCCAGTTCATATGTGCAGCCGGGATCATCATACCCTTCAGGACATAGCTTTCGATCTGTATTTTTGGTAATGGTCATTTGTTACATGCTGTTTCATTCTAAAGCACCGCGCATATACAAAATATCAGGTATACTAGCAGCATTAGCTGTTACCGTACTTATACTCGTATCACGTGTGAGTCTGGGCGAGCATTGGACTACTGATGTTGTTGGTGGAACGCTGCTTGCTCTCAGTTTCGCATTTCTTTCCTGGATTTTTCTTTAACTGAGTCTTATGAAAAAAATAATGGGCATCATTGCGATTGCACTTATCTGCGCTTCTTTCTACTTCTCGTATATATATATTAATAATGTATTAAAGGAAAGCAATATTGATTATTTTTACTATCATGCCGTACTTCACGGAAATGACGGAAAAGAAACAGGCTCCTCCGATATTAAACTAAACGCAGATGAAAACAAAGTATTTATCGCTTTTAACGGGAATCTAGCTGATCAGTCATCTATCTCAATTCCTGCTGCGAATATATCATATGCATATCACACAGGAAAATCGTATGAAATAACTATTACGCCAAAACAGGCATTCGATTTGCGTACCGGTTTATGGAACGTAAAAACAACAGCTGGCACCGGTACATATAAACAGGATATAACGCCGTATCAATCGTTAAGATTATTTGATGTAGACAATAGCGGGCATGTAGATATACGCGACATGCTGATTGTTTTTGAAAATTGGGCAACATACAACAGACCTAAAAACACAACATACTCACCTGTCACGGGGTGGAACAAACAGCTTAAAAGCAAATCTGCTTACACATTACTTGGATCATATTACATATCCGGTGAAACACCTGATTATCAGCACACGATGTATCGACCTCGATCTGGTCTAAATGGTATGGATGTACTTCAGTTACCTGCATCGTCTTCGTCATACCAAGTACGATTATCGTTTAACAGACCCGTAATGATTTCTGTTTTTATACCTGAAAATCAACAAAAGCCTTCATGGATGGCAGGTTGGAAAAAGCAATCTGACGGTCTTTATTCTACGCAGATAAGGGATAATACGTTCGCATTTACGCAGGAGACACCAGCCATAAGCATGTTATATTTTTCTGAAGAAAATGGAAAACCATCTGTAGAACCTTCTACACCTGCAGGTCTTGAAAAGGCCGTGCCCAATAAAGAATGTCCACAGTGGGTGCATGATCAGTACATGGTAAAAGCTGCAGACGGCAACACCTATAGGACGTGGCATCCTCAAATCGATCCTGTGTACTGGTGTTATTTTGGACACGAGCATGGTTCTAATCCCTCACTTTTTGATGCGAGGTTTATGGTCCCTTTTGGATATGCAGGTGAACATATGGGTATGCATGAAAAACATGAAGGTTTCAAAGTATATATATGGGACGATATATTAGGATATCGCTGGATGGTGGTACAGCATCAGGCCACATCAAGTAATCAAGCAGCATGCGGGCGTACTCATGAATTAGATTTTTTCACAAAAAATATAAAGACAGATGAAATTGTGTCAGAACGTTATTTTGCCGGAGATTACGGTGTAAGTAAAATGTTAGGCACAGGTGAACCTCTTAAACCAACAGACTGCACTCTACAGGGAAAAATTCAGAGTAAAGGGAGTAGGTTTTTACCCGTAGTAGGCGCAAAAAATAATGCAGAAGAACCATGGATC
>CAYXCP010000073.1:3046-6468 GCA_964463455.1 uncultured Gammaproteobacteria bacterium | reverse complement strand
CCTTTCTGATGGGCTTCATCAGTAGGGGACGTTAAGAGATCAAGCGCTTTATCGGTGCGATCTTTGTTATTATCTCTATCCATTGCATAGAATCGCCCCGCTAGTGTTGCCACGGTGCCAAACTTTTTCTCGCGAATGTGCTCAGTTAATTTTTTTGCAAACTCAATACCTGATTGAGGGGGAGTATCCCGGCCATCGCTGATAAAGTGAATAACAGGAGGCATGGTCCGCTGTTCCTGCATGATATCAAGGAGTGCAAGGAGATGATCAATATGACTATGGACACCGCTGGTCGAAACCATTCCCACTATGTGTATGGGTTGCTGACGCGCGAGCTGAATAAGAGAGCGGAAGGAACTTAAATTCAGTACGCTCTCATCGCCTGCAAGTTGAGTCAGACTACGAGTGATGCGAGGTAGCTCCTGATACAGTACCCGACCGGCACCAATGGTAAGATGTCCAACTTCCGATCCGCCGATCTGTCCTTCTGGCAATCCCACATATTCACCGCTGGCCTGCAATCGGGTGTGAGGATAGTTTTTAATTAAATAGTCATAGAATGGGGTTTCGGCCATAAAAATGGCATTATTCGGCTGTTGTTCTCCCAGTCCCCAGCCATCCATTATGATCAGAGCAAGTTTGCGCATAAAAAACACTACTTAATATCTTAATATCCGGTAATCTGTTCAATTTCCAGAAGTCGGTTATATTTACACAGTCTGTCAGAACGTGACATAGATCCGGCTTTAATAAAATCAGATCCCGAACCATATGCAAGATCTGCAATAAATGGATCTTCTGTTTCTCCGGATCTATGAGAAATAATTGATTTCCATCCCGCTTTACGAGCCATTTTAACAGCATTGATTGTTTCAATGACTGTTCCAATCTGATTTAATTTAACGAGCACGGCACTTGTTGCCTGCATCTCCACGCCTTTTTGAATGCGTTCTGTATTAGTTACATATAAATCATCTCCGACTGTGATATAGTTTCCGGCCGAACGGGAAGTGAAGTCTTTGAAATTATCCCAGTCGTCTTCGGCGAATGGATCTTCATAAGATAAGATGGAATATTTTTCTTCGAGTGATAAATAGTAATCAGCAAGCTGTTTACCATTCAAATTATCTCCTGTTTTCTTGAGCGTATACATTCCTGTTTCCGCGTTGTAAAACTCGGTAGCTGCAACATCCAGAGCGAGATTGAAGTCATCTTTATCATGATATCCGACTTCGTCGGCGGAACTAAGAATGAGTTCTATAGCTTGTTCGTTAGATGCCAGAAGCGGAGAGTATCCGCCTTCATCACCTACAAGAGTTGAAAGTTTTTGCTTCTTTAACTGACTTCCCATCGAGTGAAAAATTTCTGAGGCCATTCTCACACTTTCACTTGGTCGATCGGTAGTCGGAATAATCATAAATTCCTGAATGTCAAAATTCCATGCTGCGTGCTTTCCACCATTTACCACGTTGACCATTATTCGGGGGAATGTAGGTGCATATTCTTTGAAATAATACTCATGGATAAATTTCCATAGTGGAATATTCTGTGATCCGGCCGCTGCTCGTGCAAGTGCCATTGACACTGCCAGAATTGCATTTGCACCAAGCTTTGATTTATTTGGAGTCCCATCGATTTCCATCATCTGTTTGTCGAGTTCTTCCGGATGGTCGACTGTTTTTCCTACGAGTGCTTTAGCAATAGTTGTATTTACATGTTCAACAGCTTTTTGTACACCAAGTCCTCCATATCTTTTTTCATCTCCGTCACGAAGTTCAACTGCTTCGTGTTTACCAGTGGATGCACCTGAAGGAACTGATGCCGCATATGTTACATTATTATCAAGTTTTACATATGCACGAACTGTAGGATTTCCGCGGGAGTCGAGCACTTCGAGTGCTTTTATTGCTGTAATTTTCATATGCTTTTATCATACCACAGCTAAAGCCATTCATAAACCTATTGACATTGATGTTATGAAATGTTTCAATCAGATTAATGAAAAAAACAATAACTATTTTGGCATTATTCATTTTTCTACTTCTTTTTTCGATAGGACATATCGCTTCAGCAGCAGATACAGCGGCCACAATGCCCGTAATAGATCCGTTTCCTATTCCTACCACAACCCCCGTAACGGATATATTTGGACAGAATCAGTATTACACGATCACTTTAAGAGGAAATGGTGAGCTTGCAATATCCGGAAGAATAAGTTTTCTTAATACTGATAACTCATCAGTCTCGAAAATGAAATTTGAAACGCCACAAAAACCACTTGAAGGTTTAGTTATATATCAGGCATTCCACAAACCTATTTGTCAGCAATATGACTATCAATCTCCTGATGTATATTATGATAAGAATCAGCAGATGATGCCGGATTACAAGATCACACGAAAACCGGAACAACCTCGATGTTTAGCATACAGAGAACCCGAGTACTATGATTATTTGTCAGGTCAGAATACATATACGAAAGTAACTTATACATATGAAAATAACATTATTGATGTGTCATTACCTCATGCGATCTCATCAGGAAGCAGTGGCAGTCTTCTTGTATTTTATCGTTTAAAAAACGCAACCACCCGCACATTGCTGGGAGGATATACTTATGAATTTCAAACATTAAAGACAGAAGATACAGTACATATCGTTCAGGTTGGTATATCCACAGATTCCGATTTATTTATAAAGGGGGCAAAAGGCAAAGTTCAATATAGTCCGACCCAATATATGGATTCAGCAATTATGAAAAATGCCGCGGCCGGTGTATCTTCGCCGCAGCTTGATATGTATTATCAGCAAATAGGACAAGGAAGCGAAGTTAAAAGCGCCAGTAACCTGCAACCGCTAGATAGTTATACCGTAAAGGGTATATACGCCGATGCACAGTGGAAATTATATGGAAATGAAATAGGCATAGCGATGATTGTATTTGTTGTATTAATAGGGTTATTCATTTTTGTTGTTAAAAAATTCATTAAGACACCTCAACTACAATCAAACCGAAGAACTCAGTCTATTATTCTTGTTGGTGTATTAAGTACCGTTTCAACATTCTGCATTGTTACTTATACTATCGGTGTATATTTCATGACTACGATGCTTCAGTCCGGGTATTATTATCAATCCAGTATTATCATATCTCTTCTTGTCTTTGTAGTTTCATGCGGTGTTTATCTGATACTTCTTATCGGCCCGGGATTATGGATAGGAGTAACTCGAGGTATAGCATATGGAGTAAGTACCGTTATATTAACTGTATTTATATTGGGCTTTGCCCTCGTTCTTATTATTGGAAGTATGTTCATAACGAGAAATCCTAATTCCGTTCCATATCCAATGCCAATGGGTATTTCTGGTAGTACGTCTACTGTGGCACCAGATATGAAATAATATTGTCGCTTATAGTCCAT
>CAYXCP010000073.1:0-3036 GCA_964463455.1 uncultured Gammaproteobacteria bacterium | reverse complement strand
GTTATATAACAGATTTAAATCAGTAAAACATATCTGTGATGCGTCAGTATCAGACATGAGTGAAGTAATCTGCGAAAAGATAGCTACAGAATTTTATGCCTATAAAATGAAGCAGCAAACATATGACGAGTATTGTGCGATGAAGCAAAGTCAGATAGAAATCATATATCCAAGTAAGCCGAATTACCCCGAGATCTTAATGCACATCTCCGATCCCCCTATTTGTTTGTATGTAAAAGGTGATGTTAGTACATTTCCCTGGAATGATAAGTGCTCTGTTGGAGTAGTAGGAACGCGTACTCCTACCACGTATGGTGTGCGCATGGCGCGTGAAATTAGTCAGGAATTATGTTTGCATAAAACCATAATTATATCGGGTATGGCTCGGGGAATAGACACCGTAGCTCATACATCAGCACTCGAATATAATGGCAGAACAGTTGCGGTACTGGGATGCGGAGTGGATATTATTTATCCTCCTTCGAATAAACAGTTGTATCAACGATTATTAGAAACAGGAAACATTGTTATCTCTGAATTCCCGCCAGGCAGGACAGTACTTAAAGGATACTTCGTTTCCCGTAATCGTATTATTTCTGGCTTGTCGCGGAGCGTGGTAGTTGTTGAAGGAGCAAAACAATCTGGCGCACTTATCACAGCTCGTTATGCCGCAGAGCAAGGACGTGACGTATTTGCTGTTCCCGGACCTGTTGGATCCGAAGTATCTGAAGGTCCTCATATACTCATAAAAGAAGGAGCGAAGATCTGTACTGATCCAAAAGATATACTTGGTGATTTACCCAAAACTTCTCGTAGTTCTCAATCACAACCGGATCTCGAAGCTGAAGAGTTGACTATATACAATGCAATCAGACATGAAGCATGCGATCTTAACACACTTTCCTACAGGACGCAGATGACAGTTGCGGTATTACTCCCCCTTATTTCTGATCTCGAGTTAAAAGGGTATGTTATGAAAACACCAGATGGGAGATACGATATCTCATCCTAATATTATTCATCAAGTTTTGTATTTCGTCTGAGATATTTTGGGTCGTTATTTACGGGTGTTGCAAGAAATGTTTCAATACATTTTTTTATCATCTCGAAATCCATATATTCAGCGGGGAGCGCAATCATATTTATATGATCATGTTCGCGGCCGTGCTGAATCTGATCTTCATTTATTGCAAGTGCGCATCTTATCCCTTTAAGCCGGTTAGCTGCCATTGCAACACCAACACCCGAACCGCATAACACAATCCCTCTATTTTCATTCACATTCTGCAAGACAGCAGATGCAACTTTTTTTGAGAAATCGACATAATCATCGGTGGCCTCATAACTATAAGGACCCATATCTTTTACCCGGATATTTTCCTGTTGAAGATACTCAACAATTTTATTTTTAAGTTCAAAACCTCTGTGGTCAGCACCGATAAATAGTTTCATAGCTTCATTATAATAGTTATAATACGATAACCATTATAATCGTTCCCTAAACATATTTCATGATCGATACACATTGTCATCTTAATTTTTCTAAGTTCAAAAAAAATCTCCAGCTTATTATTGATGAAGCACATGATGTCGGAGTTACGGAAATTATTGTTCCTGGTACCGATGTAAAACATTCACGTAAAGCGATAGAAATTGCGAAACAGCATGATCATGTATATGCAGCAATCGGCATTCATCCACATGAGGTACATAGTGATGAACTTAGAACGTGGAACATGGAACACGTTTTGGCTGAACTAGACACGATGGTGAAACAGCCCAAGGTTGTGGCAATCGGAGAAGTGGGAATGGATTATCATAGCAGTAACGAGCATATTATTACGGATGATGATAAGGAGGCACAAAAATTACTATTTGCAGCGCAGATTTCATTAGCAGTTACTCATAACAAAAGTTTAATTATCCACAATCGTGAGTCTAAGCACGACCTATTACCAATACTTCATAATAAGTGGTGCTCAGGGTTAGAATATAGAGCTGTTTTTCACTGTTGTGAGCCTGATATGGAGCTGCTTTCGTTTGCCAAAGAGCATAAGATGTTTATAGGGTTTGACGGCGATATTACCTACTATGAAGAAAAAAGAACATTTGTAAAGCAGGTTCCCCTCGACATGATAGTACTCGAAACAGATGCTCCTTTTTTACTTCCTGAACCATTTAGATCTCGCAAAGAATATCCGAATAAACCGTACCACATACCATTTATCGCACAACAAATTGCAGATCTTCTTGAAATATCAGTGGAGAAAATTGATGAGATAACAACACAAAACGCAAAGAAGCTATTCACTTTACCAGAGAAATAATGTTAGGATCACACTGATGATAAATCCTGCCTGAAGAGAGTGCATAAAAATACCAATAACCCCACCGAGTACAAAAAGCGATACCATCAGAAAGATTTTAAATTCTTTTGTTATAGCTATCGCGAAGTGAATGAGCATAATGTATACGGCAGAAGCAATAATATACATGATGATATCCATATCCTGGTGTTCTTCTTCAGGTTGATCATCCGGATACGGAATAGTGACATTTGCTGCTGTTCGGGTAGGTGCTGGTGTGTTGGTTGCTGGCGCTCCTGCAAACTGATTTATAAAAGTCAGACGAGCAATGGTGAGAGGCTCCACATTCACATTCAGTGCGCCTGATGAAGTGGCGATTTCATTTACCGGGACAAATGCTGCATCAGTAAAAGCAGTAGCTTTTAATTTTGATATACCAACCTGTTTTGGTCCTGAATTAAAAAATCCACTGAGGTTTATGGTCGTATTTGCTGCTTCAGATTCATGACGGTTGATAAGAAATAGAAGAAGACTGTTACTCTGTTTAAATGCATACGCTGACATGTATGGAGCAGCTGCTGCAGCAATACATCCTTCTCCATTCGTACAGCTTGTATCAGGAGGAATAGCAAGTGAAGGTCCTGCAACTATAGTGTCATACATCGTGCCTCCGGCGGCAACAGACGATAATGCAAACGCAGCACCAGCTGGAGTGAACTGACTTGTTCCC
>CAYXCP010000072.1:0-6525 GCA_964463455.1 uncultured Gammaproteobacteria bacterium | reverse complement strand
CTCCGTGAAAATAATATAAGTACTGATATATATTTACAGAATCAATATAAACTCGATAAACAGATTAAATATGCAGATAAACTTAAGATACCCTATGTCATGATCATAGGTGACGAAGAAGTACAGAAAAACACGGTTAAAATAAAAATAATGGCTACGCGTGAACAGAAGGAAATGTCACTCCAGGAAGCCGTTACATTCCTTACTTAATAGTATGCAGATAAATCCAAATATCGTAACAATCGAAGCTGTTCCTGGCGTAGGTGGCGATGAATCTAAGATCTGGGAAAAGGAACTACTCCTTTCATATATCCGATTTGCACAACGCAGGAATTTTAAATTCTTCTATCTGGACGACGATATTATTCGTATTAGCGGCGAAAATGTATTCAATCTGTTCAAACATGAGACAGGGGTACATCGCGTACAGCGTATTCCATCTACCGAACGTAAGGGACGGATTCATACTTCTACAGCAATCATAATCGTAATCCCACAGGTCACACAATCCGATATTAAAGTCGGACCGGCAGATGTTGAATGGCAATTCTTTAGAGCCGGGGGACACGGAGGTCAGAATGTAAACAAAGTCTCATCAGCAGTACGGCTTATCCATAAAGCATCAGGAATTACAGTCGTTTCGAGCCGTGAACGCCATCAGGAAGCAAATCGCAAAATCGCAATGGAGCTATTATCAGGTAAGCTCTATCAGCTTGAGCTTGAGAAAAAGCAGGGCGTTATGAACTCATATGTTACGAATCTTGGGTCTGGAGATCGTTCTGATAAGATCCGCACCTATAATTTTCCGCAGGATAGACTCACAGACCACCGCATTAATAAGAGTTTCTTTAATCTTGAACAGATAATAGACGAAGGTAAATGGGATAAAGTTTTTGCCGCACAAAACGAAAAACAACCTGCTTAATTGAATGTAGTTTCTTTTTTGATTTTGTATGATATAATTTTATTTACCTTTACGTTACACGTTACGAAAAATAACATGAAAGCCAATATACATCCATCCTTTAATGAAGAAGTTATCGTTACATGTTCATCATGTGGCCATAGTTTTAAAACAGGATCAACAAAAAACAATCTACAGGTAGAAGTATGTTTTAACTGCCACCCATTTTTTACAGGTGAACAGAGACTACTTGATACAAAAGGTCGTGCAGAAACATTCAGACGCAAAATGGAGAATGCAGAAGCATACAAATCAAAAGCAAAAGATAAGAAAAGCAAAAACAATAAGAAAGATGATTCTCAGACAAAGTCACTTCGTGAACTTCTGAATGAGGCGTAAAATCGATTGAAATTGCTAATAAATCTTGTATAATGAGGAGATCATCATGACTCCAGGTTTTCAAGTCAGGCTTGATTTAAAACATTATTAATTCCTGGAATACTTTCTCCCGTCGGACGGAGAAAAGGTGAAACAATATGGCAAACACAAAAAAGCTTACCAAATTAAATGGTATTAACGACTTCTTAGGTGAGAATTCAAATTTCGCACTCGTAAAGTTTGAAAAAACAACACACATTGCTCTCGAAACACTTCGTAAACAACTTAGAGCAAGTGAATCAAAATTAAAGGTCGTAAAGAATTCTCTTTTCGAAAAAAGCATCAATAAGATGTCACAGAAGAACACACAGTTTCTTTCAGTGAGTAAAAAGATGTTTCCTTTGAAAGATAACACAGCTGTTCTTACCTTCGGTAAAGAATGGAATAAAGGACTTTCAGCAATCAGTGAATTCATCAAAAAAGATCAGACAGTAGATTTTAAATTTGGATACATTGATCAGGAAGTATACGATTCTTCAATGCTTAAACGTATCTCTCAGCTTCCTTCCCGTGAACAGCTTATTGCAAAGGTTATTGGTGGAATGAAGAGTCCTATGTCACATACGGTTTATGCGCTTAAATTCAACATGCAGAAACTGGTTTATGTGCTTGATGCAAAAAGCAAACAGTCATAATATTGAGTACACGTAATTAGAAATTAGTTATATAAATTAATGGATTGGAGGTGAACACAGATGGCAGATGTACAATTGAACGAAAAACTTCAGAAAATAGCAGAAAGTATTGAAACACTAACCGTTATCGAACTTGCAGACCTTTCCAAATATCTCGAAGAGAAATTTGGAGTATCAGCAGCACCTATGATGGCAGTAGCTCCAGCAGCAGCAGGAGGCGCAGCAGCAGCACCAGCAGAAGAAAAAACATCATTTACTGTTGTTCTCACAGCAGCAGGCGATAATAAATTAGGTGTAATCAAAGCAGTACGCGAACTCGTACCAGCACTTGGTTTGATGGACGCTAAGAAATTAGTCGAATCAGCACCTAAGGAAGTTATGACCGATGTCAAGAAAGATGCAGCAGAAGAAGCTAAGAAAAAGCTTGAAGCAGCAGGCGCAAAGGTTGAACTTAAGTAATATTAAGTAACTTTCAGTCACAGAGGCCCTTAAAGCGAAAATCGTTTTAGGGGCCTTTTGACGTATATGGTACTACTCAGATATACTTGCTAGTCAAAAATATTTTCTGTATAATTATCTCCTATGCCTAAAAACGATAAAGAATACGGAGCGTCTTCAATCGTTGTACTTGAAGGACTCGAACCAGTAAGAAAACGACCAGGCATGTACATCGGAACAACTTCACAAACCGGTGTCAATCACTGTCTTCATGAAATCGTAGATAACGCCATTGACGAAGCCTTAGCCGGAAGATGTCACAACATCGAAATCCGTGTAGGAAGCGACAGTTACCTTACCGTCTTTGATGATGGAGCTGGTATTCCGGTCGACAAAGTTCCGAAATACAATATCTCTGCTCTTGAACTCGTCATGACAAAACTCCACGCCGGAGGAAAATTTAATCAAGATGCTTATAAAGTATCTGGAGGATTACACGGTGTAGGTGCTTCAGTAGTGAACGCACTTTCTGAGCATGTCATCGTCGAAGTAAAAAGAGATGGTCAGATATACAGACAGGAATACAAAAGAGGTATCCCACTCTATCCTGTTAAGAAAGTGTCTTCATCACAGCTTAATTTCCCATTTGAACACGGTACAGCATTCTCATTTCTCCCTGACACAGAAATTTTTCAGGAAACAATCGAAATAAATTACCACAGTTTCAAAAAGCAGATAAAAGAACGTGCATATCTGGTATCTAAAGTCATGTTCCGCATCATCAATGATAAGGTTCAGGATAAACTCGCATATTACTTTGATGGAGGAATCATTTCACTCATTAATGATCTCAACAGAGGCCGCAAAGTACTCCATGACACTATTTACTTAAGAAAGCAGAATGATGACAAAGAAGTCGAAGTAGCCATTCAGTACAACGACTCAATGACCGAGAACGTACATTCATTTGTAAACGTCATTAACACGGCTGAAGGTGGGACTCATCTTACCGGATTCCGTATATCACTCACGAAAGCAATCAATTCATATGCACGAAAAACACTCGCGGAAAAAGAGCTGGGTGAAACGCTTAGTGGTGATGATGTAAAAGAAGGACTTACAGCGGTTGTATATATCAAGATGCCGTCAACTAATTTGCAGTTTGAAGGTCAGACAAAAACAAAGCTGGGAAACTCAGAAGTACAGGCTGTTGTACAATCTGCAGTAAGTGAATATCTCGATGTCTATTTTGAAGAAAATCCAAAAGTAGCAAAAGAAATATTATCAAAAATCTTACTCGCACAGAAAGCAAGACTTGCAGCAAAAGCGGCAAAAGAAGCAGTACTCCGAAAAGGTGCACTTGAAGGTGCCAGTCTGCCGGGTAAACTTGCCGATTGTCGATCTAAAAATCCTGAAGAATCTGAATTGTATATCGTTGAAGGAGATTCGGCAGGTGGTTCAGCAAAAGCAGGCCGCGATAGCCGCACACAAGCAATATTACCTCTATTCGGTAAGGTTCTGAATACAGAGCGTGCCCGCTTAGATCAGGTTATTAAATCAGATAAGTTCAAAGATCTTATCGTCGCAATAGGTGCA
Organism: uncultured Gammaproteobacteria bacterium; assembly: GCA_964463455.1. Taxonomy (GTDB): domain Bacteria; phylum Patescibacteriota; class Microgenomatia; order UBA1406; family GWC2-37-13; genus JBDKFK01. The sequence continues at coordinate 2,514 of CAYXCP010000072.1, read as the reverse complement.
GGAATTGGTGAACAGTTCGACGTAAATAAACTTCGCTATCATAAAATTATTATCATGTCAGATGCCGATGTCGACGGAAGTCACATCAAATGTCTGTATCTTACATTCCTCTTCAGACATATGCCTGAAGTGATTAAAAGGGGATATGTATATATTGCTATGCCACCTCTGTTTAAAATAACACATGGTAAGAAAGTAAAATATGCATTTACCGACGCAGAACGTGACGCCTATGTAAAAACAATCGAAGGACAAAAATATGCAATACAGCGTTATAAAGGTCTCGGAGAAATGAACGCAGACGAACTCCAGGATACCACCATGAGTGCACAGTCACGCTTGCTAAAACAGGTGACCGTAGACGATGCAGAAGCTGCAGATCTCGTCTTCAACATGCTCATGGGTGAAGAAGTACCACCGCGAAAAAAATATATCGTTACTCATGCAAGAATGGCAAATCTCGATATCTAATCATTATTAATTATTGTTTTATATATGGATATAACAAAATTACCGATCGGAAAAAAACCTCCAGAAGAAGTTAACGTACTCGTTGAAATCCCACAGGGTGCTTCAGTCAAGTATGAATTAGATAAAGATTCTGGCGTTATTATGGTTGATCGCTTTGCATTTACCGCTATGGTCTATCCCTTTAATTATGGATTTATTCCTCAGACAAAAGCAGAAGATGGCGATCCAGTAGATGTTCTCGTTATCTCAACTTATCCTGTCATGCCGGGTTGTGCAATTCCTGTACGTCCTGTCGGCATGCTCGAAATGGAAGATGAAGAGGGAATTGATACAAAAATACTTGCTGTCCCAACACAAAAGGTAGACCCATTCTATGCTCATATCAATGATATTGGAGATATAGATGAAATAACAAAGAAAAAAATACAGCATTTCTTTAATCATTACAAAGAACTGGAACCTGGAAAGTGGGTAAAGACACGAAACTTTTTAGGTAAAGAAAAGGCTTATGAGTCAATTAAAGCGGGGATGAAGTAATTATTGTTCCATTGCTTCATGGCTCCACCTGCCTGCCGGCAGACAGGTTGTTAAGAACAGTGGAACCATGTAACAATCAATTTATTTTTTTATGGCAGATACGAAGCAAAATATACAACCAACAGATATCAGTACAGAGATGAAAAAGGCATACCTCGACTATGCAATGTCTGTTATCGTCTCACGCGCTCTGCCTGATGTCCGTGACGGCTTAAAACCGGTACATCGTCGTATTCTCTATGCCATGTATAAAACGGGACTCGTAGCAAATGCACGTTTCTCGAAAAGTTCAAAAGTAGTAGGTGAAGTATTAGGTAAGTATCATCCACACGGTGATTCTTCTGTTTACGAAGCTCTTGTCCGTATGGCTCAGGACTTCTCAATGCGCTATCCGCTCGTGCGAGGACAGGGTAACTTCGGATCAATCGATGGAGATCCTCCGGCCGCCATGCGTTACACCGAAGTAAAACTATCGAAGATCGCCGAAGAAATGCTCGTAGACATCGAAAAGGAGACAATTCCGTTTGTAGATAACTATGATGGCCAGCAGAAAGAACCGATGTACCTTCCTGCAAAACTCCCTAACTTACTCCTCATGGGAGCAGAAGGTATCGCAGTAGGTATGGCGACAAAAATCCCTCCTCACAACATCAATGAAGTAATCGACGCAATCATTAATCTTATAGATACAGCACGCAAACCAACTGCAGAAGACGTAGTAACTGAAGAACCCACAGAAGAAAAGATGAGTCCTCTCAACGCAGGAACAGATATCACATTTGAATCAACCCGTGATCCACTTATTTTTGAAGCAACGGTAGATGATCTACTGACTCACATCAAAGGTCCCGACTTCCCGACAGGCGGCGTAATTTATGGTGCAGCAGACATCAAACAGATTTATACCACAGGAAAAGGAAAAGTTATGATACGAGGTGTGGTGAAGGAAGAGAATCTGGGTAAGGGCAAAATGGCAATCGTCATTAACCAGTTACCATATCAGGTAAATAAAGCAAATCTTGTAGAAAAAATCGCAAATCTTGTTATCGATAAAAAGATTTCAGGAATTTCTGATCTCCGCGATGAATCTGATCGTGATGGTATCCGCGTAGTAATTGAACTTAAGCGCGATGCAACTTATCGACAGGTATTAAATAACTTATTTAAACACACCGAACTTCAGACAAGTTTCCCTGCAAATATGGTTGCCCTTGTCGATGGAGTACCTCAGACTCTTGGATTAAAATCGATACTTGAATATTATCTCCGTCACCGTGTTGACGTTGTCCGTAAACGTGCAGAATATGAACTTGCTCAGGCAAAAGCACGCGCACATATTCTTGAAGGATATCTTATCGCTCTCGATAACATTGATGAAGTAATTAACATCATCAGAAAATCTCAGACAGAAGCCGAAGCAAAAACAAAGTTGATTTCTAAATTTGGTCTTTCAGAAATTCAGTCTCAGGCAATCCTGGACATGCAGTTAAAGAGACTTACCGGACT
>CAYXCP010000071.1:0-6526 GCA_964463455.1 uncultured Gammaproteobacteria bacterium | reverse complement strand
CCGTTCTCGAAAAAAACAGGCAGCTCCTCTCCCTCTTTGGTTACAAGTAAAAAAGTTCGTTTTATTGAAATTAATGGCCTTGAGGAACTAAGTTTGCTATATAAAAACTCATTAGCTTTTTTTGTTCTCTCATATAAAGAAGGTTTTGGATTACCACCTTTAGAAGCAATGGCATGTGGTACAATTCCCGTTGTTTCTTGTGTATCTTCTATACTAGAAATTCTAAACCATTCAGAAGCACTATTTGTTAATCCTTTTTCCAAAAAAGAAATTGAAGCTGCTATAAGTACTGTTAGTACATTATCACAATCGGATAGGCAGAAACTAATTAAACAGAACGATCACTTTCTAGAAGAATTTATTACAAAATATAACTGGAATAGTATAGGGAAACACATTATCTATGTGATAGAATCGACTATACGTCGTGAATTTATAATCGAGGATTTTGCCTAAATCTCATGCAATCAATAAAAGATATCCTAAACCGTTTTGACCCGCTTGAAGATAAATATGTGTCGCGTGAATTTCAGGCGTTTGGTGTCCATATGTCTGAACAGCTTGATGACAAAAAACATAAGAGTCTCTATATTCGTCTGGCGAAAACGATGCCTCGGGCGGTACTTGAAGAAGCTCTGCGGTTTGTCGTAGATTCAAAAGCACGTAATAAAGGTGCTCTGTTTATGTGGAAACTGAAAGAGCTCGGATTAATCGGTAAAACCAAAACTACTAAGAAAAAGGAAGCTGATGAAAAATTATTTTAATAGTACCCATACGCCCAGTACGCAGTGTTCACAATCCCCTTCTGTTTCATAAAATCAGTTTTCCTGGCAACGGACGTATCATCCTCAAACCACACGATATGATAGTTCACATATTCATCGATATAGTTAATCTCCGTTTCAGACGACTGATCATCACGCCTAGTAACACAGTTCTTCTTGGTACATGACTGTATAAACTCACTTCTGATAGTACCTAGTGGCAATGCTTTTGCTGGCTTTATGGGCCTTTTCTTCTCGTCCACTATCCAATCATACCCATACATACCGAATATAACAGTTAGTTTCTCAGGCTTTACCTGCGAGGCATAATCACTCACCATTGTTTCAAAATCATATCCATAGGTATCTCGTCCACTCAAGGGAAAATTAGGGCCCGGCTCACCGTATGATTTATGAAAATCGTATACCATTATCATAATTTCATCACTGTTTTCTCCGAGTGCTTTGATATCAAATGGTCTCTTGCGGAAAAAAGTGTCACCATATATCGACAAAGCCAACGGTATCTCACGTTCGCTTAGTTTTTGATGGACATGAGCAACGTACTCCGTTATGCGTTTTGCGAGTGCATCTGTAGGTAATGCAGACATTTCCAAATCAAGAACAATTCCCTTAGCGCCATTTCCTTTTACGATATCTATCATATCAGTCGCGATGTTATCCCATCCTGCAGGATTGTTTAGAATGGCTGCGTTTGTATCGGTGTCAAGCATTTTGGTGGTGATCCAAACTTTTTTATCAGTAGGTATGATCGACATTATCGTAGCAAATGAAGTATACTCTGCGCTTGTTTTATCAATACCATTTCTGGTGAGGTTTACACCAAAGTAAATCACACGATCATATCCATCAAACTGTTCGCCCTCAGCAACTTCCGCCCATGAAGGTAAAAATACAGATTTTGATTTGATAGACTGAGCAATAACAGGAGGTGTGACTATAACTTTTTTTTCAGTGTGTTCCGTCTGTGTTATTTTTTTAGTTTGGGGCTTTCTGAAAAAGAGAAAAATACCTCCGATAACTGCTGAAAATACAAGAATATAAAAGAATAGTTTAGCCATTCAGTAATTATACATAAGTGTTTCAAAAGGATGTTCCATTGTTTCATTGTTCCCCAATCTTTAGCAATGGAGCAATGTAGCCATGGAGCAATTTATTTTTCGTGTTATAATAGTTTCATGTCAATACATTTACCTAAAATATTTCTCGATTCAGGTGATCCGATGGAAACAAAAAAAGCTAAAGGATTGCTTGGACATGTAGATGGACAGACTACCAATCCTTCGCTTGTTGCAAAGAATCCTTAGATAACTAAATACTTAAACTCAGGGAAAAAATTATCTGAAAAAGAACTCCTTACTGAATACAAAACAATGGTACAGGCAATTGGCACTGAAATCGCCGGTCCTATTTCTGCAGAAGTATATGCTGATTGGGATACAAAAGCTGAAACCATGCTTGAGCAAGCTCAGGAGATGAAAACATGGGGCACCAATATATATGTCAAATTCCCAACCATTCCAGAAGGCGTCAAAGCAGCACATGAATTTGTCAAATTAGGAGGTCATGTAAATATGACGCTTGTCTTTGATCAGCAACAGGCTGGCGCTATTTTTAGCGCAACACGTGGGACAACTGCTCCAGCATTTATTTCGCCGTTTATTGGCCGCTGGGATGATCGTGGATATGACGGCATGGATCTTATTCGAAACATCCAGAAAATGTACAGAAAATATAACAATCAGTTAAATGCAAAGAAGTCGCATGTTGAAGTTCTCGCTGCTTCTATCCGCAACATGGACCATTTTTATTGTTCTATTTTTCTGAATGTTGATATTATGACGGTACCACTTAAACTCATCCAGGAATGGGTGCATGACGAAAAATGGATGCCCGACGAACATTATCGTTATAATGCTCCGGGACTCAAATCAATTCTGTACCAGGATACGCCTCTTAAAGAATATACTGCATACGACATTTCACGTGTCGAAGGGTCACTCCTTGATGAAGGTCTTACTAAATTCGTAAAAGACTGGAAAGCACTTCTGGCCTAAGCTTATCATGTATGCTTCTGTGATATATATCACACTTTTGATCTTCTATGCTATACTTTACTCCCATGTTAGTATGATCGTTGCACATTGAAAGGATTTGAGCCATGAGCGTCAAAACCTACAAGGCAGAAGTCGTGCAATATCGAAAGAACGGCGGATCGTTCCCGAACTTCAGATCGCACGGCATCTCAGAGCGGCAGGCTCAAGCTGTTGAAAGTTCGCTTACTCGAAAGCAGCAACGTGGCCCAGGTCGATTCGCAGGTCGTAATGAGCATCGTCGCTTAGGAAGGAGATAGTAAATGAGGAGGAAGCCCACCAACAGAAGGAGGCCAGACTCAAGAAAGCCACCTAAACGCGATGTTGTCGGGTACAAAAACAAGTATCGCAGTCACTTGCATGCAGGTGGCCCCATACCCGATTTTCAGAGCTATGGGTTATCTGCCGAGGACGCGCGTCTGTATCGAGAACAGGTCGAAAGTGAAGACTGAATGAAAGGAGCTGATCATGGCACAGGCCCAAGCATCGAAGTCTCATTACCCAATCCGAAGGGATACAAGGCGGCATACCTTGCCTACAAGCGAGGCCAAGGGCGCCGGCCTACCGGTTTTATGTACAACCTGCCCGAAGGGCAGGCACAACAGATCCGAGCCGAGGTCGATCCTATGTTCTGCAAATAGTCGTTGATGCACCAGCCTCACAACCGACTGAATTTAATTCAAACAGTATGGGGGCACCGACCGTGCCCCCGCCTGCTTTACATTTCCCGTTGACAAACTTTTACTTTTTCTTCATAATGGATCTATTCCCTTAAATATGAAAATAACTATTTATACCATCACTGATTGTCAGTTTTCGAAACAGGAGAAAGATTATCTCACGTCACATAATCTCCCGTTTGATGAAAAGAATCTAGAAGTAGACAAGGCATATCTCACAGAAATGCTTGCCATCTCTAATAATTTCGCAGGTACACCGGTTACGAAGATCGAGAAAGATAACGGCCAGTCAGCTGTTCTCAAGGGTTTCACGAAGGCCGAATTTGATAAGGAGTTAGGTTTCGCAGAGGCTAGTACGCCTCAACAGACAGCTCCGACTACTGCTCCTCAAGGAGAACCGGTTGCTAAAGAGCCAGTTACGGGAGGCATGCCTGCTCCACTTGAAATGCCGGCAGCGCCATCAGCTGCACCTGCCGCTCCGGCAGCAGTACCAGAACCAGTTTCTATGCCGACACCTCCAGCACCTATGGAGATGCCAGCTGCACCTGCTCCGCAGGCACCTGCAGCACAACCAAATTTCGCACCCGCGGCTCCTGCACCAGTAGCAATGCCGCAACAGCCAATGGCAGTTCCTCCAGCACCTATGCCACAGGCTCCTATGTCTCCACCAGCGCCAGCACCAAAGCCTGTTGATTTCCAGAACGATCCATCAATCGATGCTCTTCTGAAAGACTTACAGCAGAAGTCAACACAGGCTCAGGCAGCACCACCGTCTGCACCTGCTTCTAATTTTCCAGCTATTCCTGACCCTCAGTTCGATAAGAACCAATAATACATTTATTTACACACCAGATCTGTATTTTATGTGATTTGTGATGGACATCACACTCGTATGATGCTATCATATTTAATGAAAAGCGCTATTTCTCATGCACACGCAGCATGAAACACGCCGCCTTTCATTAACGGTGTGAGTATATTTAGTTCCATGAGAGGGGGTGATTTCCATGGAGTGGCTACACAATGGCGTGTTGCTAAGTCTGTTCGTGGCCGGAACTTTCGGGTACGCACAGTACCTCAAGTACCGGAGTTACTGCCAAAAGTAGGCCTATATGTTGACATCGTAACGACGCACAAGCAGCCTTTGGGTTTGTGCGTCATTTCATTTGGCTGATATTAGTCAATCATACCGAGCGCAGTCAAGGGATATCTACTTAATCCTCTCGATCATTTGATCGCTATAAACTCCCGGATTTCCAATTTCATCCAATGTGGAAGGTGGATTAAGCGCAATATAACGGATAGTTGTTACCGGGTCTATATCCTGAATCATAGCTCTCCCTCCTACCGCTTGTGTAAAATAATATCCCATTCTCACACCAGCATGATTATCACGACCGACTACAAGATGATGATCAAATATATCAGGTTTTCCTCTTTTTACTCTATTAGCAGTTATATAATCCATCCACGGCTCCAATGCCTGTCTTTGTACGTCAATATATACAGGTCTTATACCATAATCGGCTTCAGCATTTCCATGCAATCCATCCTGCCCGCGCAGTAAGTTAGTATGGACAGCATATATTTCTTCAAGAATCTTATGTTCACCATCATAGGCTTCTATAATCTGTAGCATTGCAGCAGTAGCAGTCAAACCTTTACCTACAGATGCCAACACCAAATTTTGTTCGAGCGTATCAATAGCTCCGCCAATAACATCCTGTTCCATGGTTCCGAATGGTTGAGGTTCACGGTGGAATTGATGATCAGCCACAAATAACATGGGATTTATCTCAGCAATAGCCAGAGCAGAGCTACTTAATGATTTATCTAGCAATGATTTTGTTTGTTCAGATAAGGGAATTTCAGCATCAGCTTTTCCTAGGTGCAATCTTTCTCTCCATCGACGTAACCATTCAGCCATAGCAGGTCAATAATATAAACTATCAATAGTGTAGTTACCCTAACATACTACTTATATGCAGATTTTTCAAGGCTAAATGAAGCTATATCTGGACAAAAAAATGAATTGTCTGAATAATTTGTTCCATATCGATGAGTTCAGAATTCCAGCTGGATATTTCTATAATGGTTCCATCTCAGTTGATAACAGTACCTTTGGTAAAAAATTTCTCCGTACCATGACCAGGGACATCCTATATGTAATCAACTGCTGTATATCCATCCACCACCCGATATCTGACTTTAGTAAACACAGCATCTTGTGCGTGGGCTTCTGACCAAATGTTTGCCCCATCGGGACTGGTGTATATATTCTGAAATCTTTTTATATCTTGAGTGATATCAATTCGCATATAAGTATTCTGAGGATTTATGAATTCGTCTTGTTCCAAAGCAGCATCAATGAAATCTACATGTAAATCATTATCGCCTATTGTCACTAAAGATGGTGAATATGATATCGTAAATCTATATACATAATTGGAATATACCAGCCATTTATTAGTTGAGGGAGATATTGAGTTAGACCGATTATGTTTTTTATTTTCTACGGTAATCTGATGATTACGTGATCTGAGAAAATAGATAATCAAAAAAAGAATAATGAGAGTAATACTCAATATGTACAGTAGCTTTCGATGATGTCTCATCTTGTATCTATTATTCCAGATATACATATATGATACAAGTTAAAGAAGTGCTAAGCCGTAGATGCCGTGGCTATACAGGATAGCCAATAGTAATAACACAAGGGCAAACACACCTGCCGAGACTGCGATCCGACGGATTCTGTACCTGCTCATAAGGGGCCCCTTTCATATACTTGTATAGACGTCATCTGACGTTTATTTCTTGCGTTTCACCTCCTTTCCCGTACTTTTTGCTTTCGTTTTCTACGGATTCCGACTTTGCGCCAGCAGTTTCTCTCCCTTTTTAGTTAGCTTACACTGACGAAATCTATCTCGCTTTATCAACCCCGCAGAAACCAAGGCATCGATCCCCA
>CAYXCP010000070.1:0-6533 GCA_964463455.1 uncultured Gammaproteobacteria bacterium | reverse complement strand
TGACGGAGTCTGCCGGTACCGCCCCGTTCATTTGCACGGTTTTCATACACATGCAGTTGCTGATTATAGATAAGTGCCCCTACTACACCTAGCGCTATAACTGCAAGCATACCTACTAGCAGTAGTGTACTGCTTTTGTTTGGATGATCTTGTGTGTTCATATATGTTCGTGTAAATAATAATTATTGCGCTCTGAGTAATGGATTAGAACAAATGTTATCTTGTGTTTTATCAAACAATGTTGACCAATCAAATGCATCCTGATCATATCGATAATATGTCGATGCGGGTTCGTTTGATATGCCCGTGTCTGGATACGACGATGTTGCATTGTGATCTCCCTTCAATACCCATTCACGTACTGGTGATCCTGATGAACCGAAGCCTACGACATAATAAAGATAATTTGAAGACAAACGCGATGTATTTGCAAGATTGATTGCTTCATATCCTGCATCCGTCGAGTTTATTGAACCATCGTTGTTAAGATCTGCATTCGTGATCATCCGGTTAGCCCGTCCATCTGACAACAGAACTACTACTTTTCTCGTAGTTTTACCTCCGTTGGTTCCTGCTTTAGATATGCTTGATTCAGCTGCACTTATCCCACAAGATATGCACGTACCTGTTGAGGATGCCGGAATAGAATTAATCCATGTTTTAACTTGTGCAAAATTAGTTGTTGGTGTATAACTCGTTGAAGTCGTTCCACTTAATGAACCCATGAACGTGGTAACACCTATTCTTACAATCCCTCTTGATGCTGCTCCAGTTCTTGAGAATTCATCGACAAATTTGGTAGCAGCAACTTTTGCCCACTCTAATTTTGTTTTGGTAACACCGTTTGCATCAGTCACTGAGTTCTGCCACATACTTGACGACCTATCAATCACCATTTCAATATCAGTAGGAACTATATTACATGTTGTAACAGGTGGTGTTATGGTAGGAGATATGGTAACAATTGGGGTTGGTGTAGGTGTGAATGTTGGTGTGGGCGTTATATTACTCGCTAATATGAACCATATATGATGAGAATTATCATATGGTTCATTAAGCATCATAGTGTCAACTGTTACGCTACATGTTGACTTATTAAAAATTCCACCTGATGATGTTTTCACGTCAATCCACTTGGACTGAGCTTTATCATATCTTGAATATGACCAATCAGAACAGCTATACCCTGCTGGTATACCCACAAGAGTCAATTTTCTGCGAGAAGGCATTACTGGTCCGGAACTATAATATGGCAGAGGATTACATGAACTTATGCTCATTGAACCAATCGCCACAACATTTCCATTGGAATCAAGTCGTTCACTTTTTATAGTAGTACCAGATGATGTTGTGTATGTATTTCCGCAAGCACTGGTTGTTTGCCAGTATTTTCCAGCTCCGTCAGTTACCCGCCCCATAACTACTGTCTGTCCAACTGTGATGATGACACTTGCTGCAGGTCCGTATCCACATCCACCCCTACCGTACAATGTCCATCGATACTGCCCCGCCTTAAACGTGTATGAGCTGTACGTGGTAATAGGAGTCCGATCATATACAGGTGTTTCCTTTGTGAAATCTGGATTGGTAGTCGTGGAAAGGTTATCAATATCGATGTGATACCACACACGTCCAGTAACTGGCGTACCCGGACTTCCGCCGCTAACACTTATTACTGGATCCCAAGCCAAAGTATAGGTGCCTTCGGCAATTGGTTTTGTAATATCCGCTCCCACTAACCGTAAACCGGTTGGAACGTTGTAAGTACCGCATGTCTGTGCATGAGTGTGTGTTTGAGCGAATACACCACTTGCACTTGAGAACAAGACTGCGACCATGAGAACGAAACTAAGAAAGAATCTGTACATAGATGTGTGCCGTTGATTCATATGTTAGATAACTAGTAATTATAGATACTTACATCTTAGCTACATTGTACGATAAATGTCAATCACCAATTCGTAGTTAGTGATATAGATACGCAAAAAATATACATTTACTCCATAAACCTGTGTAATGCTGAAAGAGATACATCTAAATTTTCCTGCTGCACAATAAATGTAAGTTCTGTATATGTTGATATCATTTCTACGAGATTAACTCTTTTTACTGCCAATGCACTAACCAATGTATACACGGCATTGGGGATATCTAAAAATTCCGAAGGAAAACGGACGGATATAGCTACCAGTTTTTCTATCATGCTTTTAGGTTTTGCAGAAAAGTATAGTCTTATCTTCTGTGTTTCTTCACGGGGGCAGATTATAGTAATTTCAGCTAGCCCTTCGGTTAGTGCAAAGAACTCTCTTCGACGGAATGTTGAAGTATCGAGCTTTGATAAGTCTACAATACTATGTTCAGTTTTTTCGTACGTGAGTTCTGCAAGTGAACCCTTTACACTAACATTGCGAATAGGTACAAAAGGAGATATCGTACCCGGAGATATTTCCTCTATGATGAGCCTGGAAAGTGCGACCACGATCGTACCTATTTGAACCTCTTTCATTGTTATTGTTTCTACTTTACGATGTATCTGCGATGCGTATGCACTTAGATTGAGTATTCTCATACGCAGTGCTTCTGTGGCAACGAGATCTTCCTGCACTATTTCGCGAACAACATCAGATATTTTTATCATATGTAATATTTATTACAAAAAGTAATATTTTGATAAATTATATCAAAAACTATACATTTTTAAATCTATAGTGTTTAATTCTCCTATCATGAGAGGTCCACACATATATTCAGGTCAAAATAGGGAGTCAGAAAACTACATTCTTGGGATATTGCAGCGATCTGAATGGGATGTTACTGACTATGAAAATACACAACGTCTAAAAGGAGTACGTATGAATGATATCAGTTCACCTATACATGTGGGTGAGGAAACGTGGCGTCTATGGGAGCAAGCAGGTAACCACTATGAAACTCCTCAAGTACAAACTCGTGCCATTATTCCTATAGATGAAGAGGGACTATTGAGAAGAGTTCAGGAGGAATTACAGGAAGCAGCGCTATCTACAGGCGGGACTGCGCGCATTAGCGGCCGTATACCCTTTCAGATAGATGAACAGGCATTCGGACTCTACTATGTTGATATTGCATCAGGACAACGTAGAGCATTTCGTGACACAAAATGGACAGAGCACAATGAAGCGATAAGACAGGGTTTTGATAAACGCTCTCGATATGAAACAAGAGCCGTACCACCCGGATATAACATATCGGCTCTTGAAATAAGAGACGGTAAATTAAGAGATATACTAAGTGGTCAATGGCTGGAAGAAGATATGGAGGAAATAGCCGCACAGGTTGCAGGAGTTCACAAACTAGCATTTGAATATCCGCATGATCCAGCACAACAGACCTCAGAAGGTGCTCTGGCAATCATGATGAGTAATCCTACGCTAGTTGCATTTGATATACATCGTCAGGTTGCCTCGGTAGGTTATCTTGAAGAAGATCCACGTTTTACATTTGCAGGTATTCGACTGGTAGAACCCACCTATTTTACACATCCGGGAGAACAGTACAGAAGACATGGATTATCGAGTCATTTAAGACAGGTAACTCAACAGTTAGTCAGACACAGCTATAATTCACAGGCTTACAACGGCGATCCACTCATTGTATTTAACGAAAGTATTCGCAATACGTCGTTTCCACTGTGTATTGCAAATGGATGTAGAGTTGCAGGTACTACGGATGGTTCAATAAGTGGTAATTTAGGAGAAGCGTATACTGCAATTGGCCCAGCAAATCCGGAAATAGGGTATATGCCAATGGGACTAACATATACTGTCGATCCGCGCATCGAACTCGAATTGGAAGGCAGCTATTAATGTCATCCCGAACCTGCCTGCCGGCAGGCATGACTTGTTTCGGGATCCCAGTTATAATTAATTGAGATGCTGAAACCTGCCGGCAGGTAGGCAAGTTCAGCATGACATAATGTTAAGTACTTAAACTATGAGAACCATAAACACAAACCGTCTCATCAAAACATTTTCTGACATGGTGCGAGTCGATTCGGAGTCTGGTTATGAACTTCCTTTTGCTGAATATATGCAGGATCTGGCATCGAAACATCATAAAAAATCATGGACAGATGCATACCACAACGTATATATTGATGTTCCTGGAAAAGGAACGCCCATTATGTTTGATACACATATGGACACGGTGAGTCCCGGAAAAAATATAAAGCCTCGCAAAAAAGGGGACTACATAACGAGTGACGGAACTACTATACTAGGAGCCGATTCAAAAGCAGGAATCGCTGCAATGATAGAGATGATTACCATTCTTGATGAAGAACATATTCCTCACCGACCACTTCTATTAACATTAACGTGCAATGAAGAATCTGGTATACCTACAGCACAACATATTATTTCAGATGTAAAAACATGTATAGTTCCTGATCGGGGGACACCAGTCGGCGAAATAATAATTGAAGCGCCCTATGCACAAGTATATGAAGTGAATATTAAAGGTAAATCAGTATACGCGCCTACAAGTTATGCCCAGGGTAAAAGTGCCATCATGGCTGCAATTGAAATGATCAATCGGCTTCCTATTGGAGATGTTGATCAGGAGACCACAACCAATATTGGCATTATACATGGCGGACTCATGACCAGTATGGTACCCGAATTATGTACATTCAAAGGAAACTGTTATAGCTTTAGCAAAAAGTCCTTTGATTCGTTTTTACTAGCGTTGGAGCACACCGTAGCCTGTGTTGATGGTCTACTTGGTACAAAAAGTTCTGTTACTATGCTCGAATACTTTGGCGGATATGCAATTAATAAATCTGATCCGCTAGTGAAGCTAGTAGATCGCGCAATGAAAAAAACAGGAATTACACCTGCATATAATGTGTACAAAGCCGTAACAAATGCTAATTTATTGAATGATGCAGGCATAAAGAGCATACTGATAAGCACTGGCGTAGAAAATCAGCACACGGTAAAAGAGAGAATTAGTATCAGTGCACTCAAACAGGTTACAGAAGTGTTATTGCATGTAGCGACCGACTAATCGATAGAAGAAACTCGATTTCCTTTCTTTTTCGGCTATGAGTTTTTTTATTTCAGAAATAATTAACTCGGTCTTTGCATGTCCTTCATCAATAAGTCCGTTTACTTTTTCAATGTCAAAAAAGTAGTTCCAGCCAATCAATCCTACCTGATACACTTCGGGCGATATAACAATATCTGCAGTTTGAGCAGTTTGTAATGATAAATGATGACGAAGTATATTGATTGAATGCATAGGAACTATCGAAATGGGCGGAATTTCTTTATCCCATCCGGGTCCCGTAATCATATCTAGATTTACCGCAATGACAATATCTGCACCCATGTTTCTTACTATGGTAGAAGCAACAGGCTGTGATAATCCACCATCCGCAAGTAAACGCCCCTCATACTGTACAGGTTGAAAAAAACCAGGGACTGATATGCTTGCACGAATTGCTTTTGCTAGATCTCCTGTACGAATGACTACTTCCTGAGCTGTGTTAAAATCTGTAGCAATAGCAGCAAACGGAATTTTAATAGATTCAAATGTTGCACCGTCGAGAATCTCAGTAATAATACTTTCAATTTTAAGACCTTTGATAAGACCACCTCGAAGACTCAAATCGACTAATGAAAAGCCTTTTCGATTGCTAAAGTCATATGCAAGCTGCATAAGTTTTTTATGATCGGGGAATGCAGCGTAGTGAGCGCCTATAATAGCACCGATACTGGTACCAGCGATAAAATCGATTGGGATACCATGCGTTTCGAGTGCGCGAATAACACCGATGTGTGCAAGCCCGCGTGCACCACCGCTTCCAAGAGCTAATCCAATTTTAGGACACGTCATATCCTGATTATACTCCTAAGACAAGTATGGTGATTGAACTAGTTGTATAATAAAAGTATGCATCGTGTTAATGCAGCCGCAAAAGCGCTTATCAAACAAAACGGGAAATATCTATTCTTAAGAGAATCATTTCCTCATGGTGATGAGTGGGATCTGCCAGGAGGGAAAATTGAATATGGCGAATCACCCGAAGTCGCTCTTCATCGCGAAGTTAAGGAAGAAGTTGATCTTGAAGTCACAATCGATGGCTATGCCGGAGTATGGTGGTTTATCTCACACAAAACCGAAAACGAAGCAGTCTGTTCTACTTTTTTCTGCTCAATAAAAGGAAATGACAGAATCGATATGACTAAAAATCCTGCGGACGAACATTTTTAGGGGCAGGTAGCACAAAATATTAGTTAGTGATCTGTTTTAGCAACAGTGATCGATACAGATATGTCAATAGAAATTTTATCTTGGAATATTTTAAGTGGTGGTTTCAAAGACTATGGAAGTCCTGAAAAATCACCTGAACGAATTGACGGTTTAGCCAATGTTATCAAGGAGCTAAAGCCAGATATTGTTAGTTTTGTTGACTCCCATCGCTGGACAGAAGTTCTCACCGTAGAAGTCCTCAAACGCATCTTTAGGTATCCAAATGTTCACATAGTTAA
>CAYXCP010000069.1:0-6565 GCA_964463455.1 uncultured Gammaproteobacteria bacterium | reverse complement strand
GCAGAGTCAACAACCTCAAACCATTCAGGCTTAAACATATTTCCACCCTCTTGAATAAGGAAATTGCTTTTACCGAGTCTTTCACGTGTAACGTGATCAAGAGAGTTAATTGTTGCCTTATAATCAGGGTTTGCCAGCATGCCGAGCGGGTTATCTTCCATTGATGATGAAATAAATGTAAAACTTTTTGGAGGAAGTCCGGTTTCATCCCTATACTCTTTTGACACCCATACAATATCATCATTTCTACGAATAAAATACCTGATAACTCCCGATCTTTCAGGTATTGGATATCCCGTTTCTGGATCCCAATACCACGCAATTAAATCTGCTACCCACCCAGGTTCTGCATTAAACGTAGCTCTTATATATGGTTTTAATGTGCATCCGGCAGGAGAACGATTGCGAGACATCAAATAGAAGAATTGAGACTTGGTGAAGTGTGTTAACTCATCAAATCCCATATATGTGTACTGTGCGCCCTGGTGATCCTTCTTGTTTTCTTCATTGTTTAAATGAGTCATCTTTATTTTGCACCCTGAAGGGAACCTCCATTCTGTGTTTCCCTTTACACCAATGCCACCAAGAGAAGGATATATGTTTTCAGATGTATCCCATAATCCTCCACCCTGAGTAATCTCTACATATTTTCTTCTGAAGATCACTCCGGTATAGTTAGGGTCACCAATACCTCTACCACCCTCGATTAAAAGCGCAAACGATTTTCCCCCCATCGCCATTCCACCATAAAAAGCGATATCGGCAATGGTCTCACAAAATTCCCATTGAGGTCCTGCTTGGGGCCTAATTGCAGGATATCCCTCATCATCATATGCGGTTATAACTGCCATTAAACATACACCACGTGGATCTGACTATCTTTTATTGCCGTAAGAACGAAGGTGCCTCTTTTGACTGGACCTCTCTCTATTTTAGTAATAATAGGGTTACAGCCTTGATAAACTTTTTTTACTGTTTGATTCTTTTATCTTATCAACAACGTCTTGTGTCCAGTGCCCACTCGGTAAAAATATCAAGCCTTTCCCGGATTCTACTTCATCTATGTTCATACTTCCCTGCCTCTTACGTTTGTTAAAACAATAGATGGAAGAGTCCATCGTATATAAAATCTTCCAATCTTTATAATTCTCCACGAAGTTTTATTTCTAATTTCAGGCACGTTTAAACCAAATCTTAATTTTGTTGAGCCAGTACAATAAGAACATGTGCAACATCCAATATGATGTTCAATCAAAATTTGAAAACTCTTTATAGTAAATTCCTTACTCATCCTTTAGCCTCCTGAATCATAACCGACAATTCCTTCGCCCTAGCCCCAACCTGACTAGCCCACTTACTTTTGAGCATCTCAACTGCTGCTACAGAGTATTTTTGATCTCTGATGTACCCGAGTGTGCGTTTAAACTCTAGGAGACCAGCAATTCCGAGGTTAAAACACATATCCATTAGCACCATCTGCACTTTTTCTGGATGGTGTTTCCACCATGGAAGATCTCTATCAAGCTGTAGAGAGCACAGAAGAATATCATTGTGAAGCAACCTATCAGCTTCTTCCTCAGTGATCCCTCTATCATCCAGATTACGGCCATAACCTATTGTTAGTTTCCCGGCTGTGCAGTGGTAAGGCTTTAGCCTCAATCCTTCATGCTTCTTCAACATTGGCTTAAACTTTTCTATATCCATTATTGCACCTCAAAAGAACATTAATTTTTAATTTAAAAGTGTTTTACTTGCATAGGTGACATTAAACACACCACTTTTCACAATAAACAAAATTTTCATTTCTTTTTACCTCCGATAGTGCCAGACACCATTATATAGAATTTACTATAAGCACCCTCTTTTTGCCATTGCAAATAACGCTCATCCGTGATATACGTTTTTATTGGATGAACGCAATGATACTCATAACCTATTGTAGTACTCATATACTTAAACCCCACTCTAAATTGATAGTTTGACAACACTGGATCAAAACCGCCTGGGCTCAACCTCTCTACGCGCGCTGATCCGTACACATTTCCACCAATAAACCCGTATAGCTTATCTGTGCCGGCTCTAAACTCCACATCTGGAGTGAATCCGATATATCTATCACCCCGAGTGTACCAAGTAATCGATGTGTCATAATCCCACAACACCCATTCAGTGTTTTCATACGCAAGATCGAAACTATAAGCAAGCGACAGATAAGTAAGGATTGTTGCAAACATCTTTTCCTCCAAAGAAAGCGCTGGCCGTAAACACATCCGACCAGCATCAACACAACATTTGATTTTGTGCTTAGCCCTGCACGGGACGTCTATACATTAATATATATTAAAATATATATAATTGCAAATAAAAATAAAAAAGCCCCGGTAGGTTATTCCGGGGCCTGCTGTCGCTTGGAGATTCTGTGGGAAATCTTGGAGGAACCCACATTCACTTAAAGAAAGGTAGTAATTAATATACACTCATTTTTTATTAATTGCAATAGCAATGTTTGTTTGCCCGCCTTTTCCGTTATCTGGCAGATATATCCTTGGTAGCAATTCTTTATTATCCTTGTCCTTCTCCGATTGATCGGGGGTGAAGAGGCGCAAGGCATTGCCCAACAGCTCTAACGCCTTCAACTTATCCCACAGTTCGTATTCATACTTATCTACAACAGCCACCACCTCTCCATCTGCGCCAAATACAGTTTTCTGCTCATGCTTGATCTTTTTAATGTTCCTGGATCTATCCCCCATTTCCAGCACATTCTTCATTTTAATAGAGTTTTCACCAGTATTGGAGCCAGTTCCATATTCAAAAAGTTCTTTTATATCGAAAAACCCAACTAATTCCAGCTCTTTTATGATATCAGTTCCGGTTTTCGTCATTGCCTTTTCAGTAAAATTCTTTACAATAGTATTAAACGCAACATTCTTAAGTAGCTGAGTTACTTGAGGTTGCACACTTGCAGCCGAGTATCCTGCGTCAATTACAGCCTGACTTAAATTTTTACAGCCAGACTGTATAAACTTGACAAGTGCCATACATTGGCTATTATTTAGCCTCATATTTGACTGTGCTTTAGGTAAAGTTTTTGACTTAGCCATGTCATCCCCCTAATAGATCGTGAAAAATAAAAATAAAAAAGTGATCACTTTTGTGTTGACTTTCAAACGAAGTGAATATATATTTAAAATAGATTAGGTTTTGATTCTTTTCACAAAAACTTGGAGGTTTCTATGGATAACGTACAAAAAGCAATCGATCTTGCAGCGGCAGTAAACTCAAAAGTTGAAAATATCACCTTTGAAAAAATAAGAGAAAATGCTAATGGTGAGTACTTGTGGAGTGTTACCGATGTATCAAACAACACTACAAGGTACGTTATTGAAGGTTCATCGGGAACGCTCATACTCGTTGATGAGTGCTCCGAAGAAGAAGCTATTGAGCATTGGGAGAATGTATGATAGCACTATTCCTAATCATTAATGTTGGTGTGTTGGCAGTATCTATTATTAAATATTAAATTCTTGGAGGTTACTATGTTTGTTGCGCTTACTTTCTCTGGTTGGAATTTTAAAGAAAGACTTTTTAAATCGAAAGACGTCTCAGGCAGGTATAAGAAAGAAGATGTTCTGCTGGAGTGCAATCCACTAGATTTTACTTACGTTGGTTTTTAACTTGGAGGTTACTTATGGATAACGTACAAAAAGCAATCGATCTTGCAGCGGCAGTAAACTCAAAAGTTGAGTGCATTACTTTTGAGCAAATTAGATCAGCAAGAAGAATTTGCTAAGTAACATAACTCACAGCGGGGCAACCCGCTTAAAAGAAGGAGAAAAAATGTTTTAACTGCACTACACGCTAAATGGCCGCACAGAATGTGTTGCTGGACCATTTGATACGAGAGAATCTGCGCAGGACTGGCTGGACGAATGCCCATCTTTGCGTGGATCGTATGTAGTAGAAATGACTGGTGAATACGTAACGCCTTCGGACCTCTGCCGGTGATGCCGGTACTGATGATACTAACACAAACCAAGGAGATTTAAAATGGAGGAAAAAATGAATTGGATTAGCGTTTCAGAAAAATTACCTGAAGACAATTCGATAGTTTTAGTTACCGCTGTAAATTGTGTAGGTAATAAATTTGTGGCAGAGGCAAGGTTTAATCGATACTCATTTGAGCTACCCAATTGCGATGAGGTTTTTAACACAGTTCTCGCATGGTGCGAAATGCCAAAACCTTTTTAACTTATCTTGGAGGTTTAACTATGGGATATCAAACAATGACAGTACAACAGCTCGTAGAGCTTAGATCGTTCTATCAATCATGCCATAGCTCTGCTCTTCGTATGGGTAATGAGGTTGTGCGCTGGAGAGCTCTTAATCAATTAAGAGTAATTAATGCTGAGATTGAGGTTGCACGTTGTGAAGGGAGAGGTGTATGAAACTGGTATTACATGTTCTTGCAAGTACAGTTATTCTTGGAGGAGGATTGAGCTTGGTGCGTCCGTTAACCGTCGGCGATCTTATCGAAATTCTTATTACTATGACCGTTGTATGTGCAATTACCAGGGTGTGGTTTCCATCGAAGAAGAAGTAATAATATACATTAGGGGCCGGGAAAATCCTATGCACTCTTCGCGATTGTAGTGCATCCTCTAAATAGAAAAGGCTCCGGTGGTTATCCGGGGCCTTTCTTATTTTCTGAATTGTTTCTGCCAAAGGTTCTTTTTCTCTTTTAATATCCTGTGCCGATCAGAGTCCTTCTTTATCTTCGCCCACCATCGTGCAGATCTCTCTGCCTGCGTTAAAGCCATACTCTTTACCCCTTCCATGGTTTAAACTTAATTCAACATATTCTCTCATTAACTTTGCCATCCTGCTGTTGCATTGATGCTTAATTGATCGGTCCTTCTTTACCGGATACCCGCAGTAACAACACTTCCTTTGCTTCTTATCACCTAGGGCCAGGTTATACTGAACACAGGTTATACCTTCAAGAGTTTGTTTTACTGGCATTATTACGTCCTCAACCGCTTTCCGGTTAGTTTATTGTACGTATAACGAATACAATATCTGATAACTGATGCAGAAGTGACTCCAAGCACATCTTTTGCCTTTGCTTCATTAGCAAGGTGAGCCTCAACGTATGCCAATGGTGCCCGGTCCTCAGGAAGTACTGTATATAGAATCTTATGCTGATCTGCAACAGATTTAGTTTTGACTGCTCCACTACCTTTTGCCATTTACTAAACCCTCTATTTTTTCTTTAATCTCACAATAGCACCCATCCCGTTTTGTTTCATCTATCATTCTGCACAAACGATACACGGGACAATCACCACATCCGTCAATCTTAAAATCAGGCTTTGTCTGGTTTGTTTCGTTTGCTTTACTCATGAGATCTCCTTATTAAAAATAGAATTAGTGGTGCACTTTCACACCCCTGCTGCACTATATCTTCCCGGACGGATGCTTACCAGGTGCGTATCCATACTAGCGGACGGGATGCACTAATTCTTTTATTCTTCATCTTTTGGGTATGAATGATTCTGAATTACTTTTGTGCTTTTATCTTTTTTAATTTTTATTTTAAAAGACAAAACTTTATCATCACCTTTTTCTTTTTCAAGAATTTCTTTTAAATCATTTACATCAATCCACATATCAATACTCACATTCTGGTATAATTTCTTTAACTCCGCATTCCTTTAGAACTATTGAGCCGTCCTTTGTTGCCTTTTCACCCACCTCTGCAACAATAACCTGGTATCCTTTTGATGTTAAATCATATATCAACTTACTCTGATTATCTTCGTCAAGCAGATCAAAATCATCCACAAATCTTGTTTTCCATTCCGGATTAATAGACGATGCCAGTTCTGCCACGATAACCTCAAGCTCTCCCTTCGAATAGTACGGATCACGCAAAGGTCTGTCGTTGAGAAGCAGCCCTCCAGTATCATCAACAGATAATCCCCCGAAAGAAAACTCATGAGCATTAATAATTTTTAACCGCTCTTCTTGCTTTATCTCCTGTTCACACCTGTTTGCATCAAGCTCCAGCCTCTTTGCATCTTTAAGAGAGCACTGGTTAACATATTTATCGTATAACTCTGCACGTTTGTTTGTTTCATACGCCTCTGCTATCTCTTCATCAATATCCAATATATTTTGTTCATCAACAAGTTCATCTTCGTATTCAGGCTCTTTTACTGTTATTCCTGTTTTAAAAGGTTGTGGCGTCCTTAGTGTTTTAATAAACATTTCAACTTCTTGACCACTATATCCTCTTGTTTTTAGAGTTTGTAACGCTTCATATACTTCGTCTAAAACGCATTGCGCTGCAACTTGGCTCTCGTTAAAATACTTATTATCTTCTTCCTCTTTTTTGCGGGCAGCGAAATATTCGTCACGTAATTTTTTATTTTTTGCGACTATCTCTAACCGTAACAATTGATTCTCATCCTGCAGCCGCTTCTTTTTTTCCCACAATTCCTGAACGTCAACAGACGTGGCAGGTTCAACAGGTTCTATTTCACCAAAAGCTTTATATTCACGG
>CAYXCP010000068.1:0-6589 GCA_964463455.1 uncultured Gammaproteobacteria bacterium | reverse complement strand
AGTTCTACAATGATTCAAAAATTCCAGAAGCACCTCTGTATCTCCCATGGCACGATGTCTATGTACACATTCAATACTGAATCGATCGATAATCGCATCGAGATTATGACTGTGATGCTGAGGGAATAGCAACCTTGAGAGCTTGACTGTGCACAGCTGTTTAGATGAAAACGGGATAGACTGCCTGCGGAGTTCATTACGTATAAATCCATAGTCAAAACGTACATTATGTGCAACAAAAATGCATCCATCAAGAATGTTCAGGAGATCTGGAATAATCTCTGAAAAAACGGGGGCATCTTCGATATCACTCTGACTAATATGAGTAATCTCCTCGATAAAGGGCGAAATGTACGTCTGAGGATTGATGAGTGTTTCAAAGCGTGACACCACCTTATTATGTTCCATACGAATAACTGCGATTTCGATGATACGATCAGTGGTAGATCTTGCACCGGTTGTCTCAATATCGATAAACGCCAGAGGTGGGTGTTGCATAAGGGATATTTAGCATACCACAAATACACAAACCCTACAACAATATCTGTTCAAGATGGTACAATATAGTATTACAATTACTAACATCTGAGTAATTTGTATGGCAAAAACGATAAGCATTGTTGATGATGATCAGTCGATCCTGGACGTGGTCCAATTACTCCTCGAAGACGAAGGATTCACCGTTCATACATACCGTGAACCTCAACGATTTGTCTCTGATATGAAAGAATCAACACCAGACATCGTAATTGTCGATAATACGATCGGGACAGTAAGTGGTAAGGATCTGTCGGAACAGATCAAACAATTGGCTCAGATACCTGTACTTATGATGTCAGCCTCGACCGAAAAGATAACACATCCATCAATTGACGCATTTATTCGCAAACCATTTGCCATAGAAGCTCTGTTAGATACTATTCATACACATCTCAGATGATTGTATACAACAACTATACAAGGTATATCATTACGCTCATACCACGGTTTATAGCTGCTGCAATTTCATACAGCCTCTATCAGAAAATACCTGCGTTCATATTTTTTACTGCATTTATCCTTATCGTAATGGTCAATGCCTTCATATCAGGCTGGAAAGCAGGTCTGGTATCTACCATCATTCAGGCAATTACACTCACTATCATTCTTATCTATCTACACGTCATTCCCATGACTACTGTCATATTTGTGACATCATTTGTAATACAGGGACTGGGTATCAGTTTCATCAGAAAGCAAACTATTATTGCCAAGAGTGACGACGAGTATTATGCATCCCTCTTTACTCATATGCCTGAAGCGGTGATTGTAACAGACTCAGAACACAACATCATTTATTGGAATCATCTTGCAGAACAGTTATTCGGTATCAAAGAATCAAAAGTAAAAGGAAAAAAAGCAGTGGATGTGGTGGGATTACATCTCGAGGCAAACGGTGAACATCTATATACTCAAAACAATAAACAATTGTATATAAGGACATCAACCAGTCTTCTCAAAGGAATTCAAAAAACTCATAAGTCATATATTACCGTTATTTCAAACATTACTGATAAAAACCAGCTTATCCAGTCTAAAGACTATCTGATCACCAGCGGCGTTTCGATTTCATCAAGTGCAAACTACACTCGTACAATAAAGTCGGTTATGGCTGCGGTTATTCCCCGTATCGCTGATGGATGTATGCTATTTGTTTCAGAAGAAGCAAATTTGCTGAGACCTCTTGCTTCGTATCATAACGATCCGCACATTGATTCAATTCTGCAACACTTTCACTCTATACATCTGTCAGACAGTACCAATATAGAAGAGTGGGAACAGATCATGGTGCGTAATGCTCCCACGCTCATTTCACAGGATACGTCTATCACAATTTCTGCACTGTCTGCAACAAATACCCAACTCAGTGTTCTGCAGGAAATACATCCGAAGCAGCTTCTTATCATTCCATTACATACTGAAACGGCGCTCGTAGGGTGTATGGTTTTGTTTAAAGGAAACGGATCTCATGCATTTACCGATGGAGATCAGGATGAGGCACAGCAGATCGCAGAATACGTGGCATATGCGCTTAATAATGCACGTATCCTTTTTAACATGCAGGAAGAAGTGCGCTTGAGAGAAGAACATCTTTCTATTGCCTCACACGAGCTCAGAACACCACTTACTTCATTACTTCTTCAGTTACAGAGTGTACTTAAAAGTATTTATAATGATCCTCTTGCAAAATTGTCTATTGAACGGTTACTTACCCTTCTGAAGAACGCACAGGACCAGAGTAACAGACTTTCAAATCTTATTGACAGTTTACTTGATCGCTCACGCATGATTCCGGGGAAGCTTCAACTCGTACCGGAGCACGTGGACCTTTCTGGCATGCTCAAAAAAATAGTTGACGGATACGGAGAACAGGTCATGCGTGACGGGATAACGCTCACCTTGTATACGGACGGCGAGATCTACGGGACCTGGGACCCGGTGAAGATAGAACAGGTAATTGCAAATCTCGTAGGAAATGCCATTAAGTACGGTAACAAGCAACCCGTAGAAGTATCTGCACGCAAGATTGATGATTATGCACTGATACAGGTCAAAGACCATGGCATTGGTATTCCGGTAGAAAAACAGAGTGAGATATTCAAACCGTTCTCACGCGCTGTCGCAAAGAGTGAGTTTGAAGGATTGGGTCTGGGTCTGTATATCGCGTCACAAATCGTAAAAGCACACAAAGGCGAGATAACAATTGTGAGCGAAGAAGGGAAAGGCTCCTTGTTTACGATAAAGCTGCCTCTGCAATAGCTTATTTAGAAACGATTTTCTTTACTTTCTGAACAGCTTCTTTTACATTAGCATGCATGACTTCATCGGGTCTATCGTTGGGATGCTTTTCATCGGGCATGATAAGCCACATAATGAGATAAAGTAAGATGCCACTACCGCTAAACACCGTTAACACAATAAATATGATCCGAATAACAACCGGGTCTATATTGAGATATTCTCCAAGGCCTCCTGCCACACCAGCAATAACACGGTTTTTTTGTGATCGATAGAGTTTAGGATGTGATTTAGCTTTCATATCATGATTATAATCCGGATGTCTTACAAATTCAATGAATCAACTCGGCTGAACAAATATGTAGTCCATGACCACTTCCCAGAACGATCGTTCTGTTGAGACGCCCTGTACTGCAGGTGTCGGACTTAGCAAGGTGGGAGGACGCGTGGGGCTGGGGATTGTGCCAGCTGTGTTAGGCGGCGGTGTAAGTGAGAGTTTTAACTGTGACGTGCTTATAGATGTGGGCGAGGGACTGGGTATAGTAGTTCTTGGTGGTGTTGGTGATGGAGTCATCGTAACACCTGTTTTATCCAGATAGTATTGGAGTTCTGCCGGTGTATATACGCGTACGGCAGGAGTGGGGGTTTTCGTGGGAAGTAGTTTGACTGGTGTTGCAGTTGGGATAAGTGTAATAACCGCATGTTCAAGGTAATACTTTTTTTCCTCAGGAGTATATATACGACTCGTAGGACTGAGTATGGTTCCATCTGTTTTTGTCGCGGGAGCAATGGTTGGAAGCTCTATTCGTCGAGTCGGAGAAACATATCCCTTCACATTCTTTGGCTGCGTTGGCACGCGTGTTGGAAGAGGCGTGACACATAGTTTCTGATATTGCTCGCCCGATTCAAAAACAGTAGGTCGCTTATCAACAGCGATGCCGCACATAGATTTGAGCTGTTCTTCTGATAGAGTTGTACGCTGTGTTATTTTAGGAGTAACCTTACATTCAGATGGATGTAGTTCACAGTACTGTTTACAGCTATCTACCGACGTACATCCACCAGGACCTTTTAACTCTGTTCCTCCTTTTAAGCCTACTTCTTTTGCTGCTTCAGTACATTTTCCGTGATTTTCCGGCTTATCGCAGAAAGCTTTACACGTATCATAACTACTACACACTTTCGTACTTGTATTGTTAAGCGCTGTCATGAGTTTACTTGCGATTGCCGTTTTATCTACTACATATCCACCCTTTACGTTGTATTTTTTAGCTATAGTATTACATGAGTTGTAGTGAGAACTCTCTGAACAGAATGCTTTGCACGATTCTTTGCTCGTGCACCCCAGCGCTTTCATTACCTGAGTAAGACCTTCATCCATAAGTACCGGTGTCGGGCTGATAATCCCTGCTTTTACTGCAAACTGCGTGCATGCTTCACGATGTACCGGATCGTTACAGTACGTACGGCATTCTGTTTTAGATGAGCAGTTACCTAGTGATGCTATTGGATAAGTCAGCGATGTAGATGTTGCTTCAGGCGTGATCGATTGAGCATACGAAACATGCATCACACTAAAGAGAAACAATATGCTAATCAATAGTGCTATAAAGTACTTCATGAGTTATTTATCAAATGGGTTCTGGTAATCGTCGAACGGATTCTGATACTGTGCTTTTTCATCAGCGGGATTCGTGTACTGTTCGGTTGGAGTACTATTATATGCCTGCACACTCGGTGTTGGTTCGTCATCCAGAAGTTTCTGCTGCTGCGATAAGCGATTACTCATATCTACGCCTACTTGATGCACATATCGATAGACACCATAACCGGAAACAAAAATAATGAGGAAGATAGCAAGAATGGTATAGAGCTTTATTTTATAGATCTGTTGATCCATACTCTATTATAGCCGGATAGCCACATCTGTTGTCAAGGGAGAATAGCTATTGATTCTAGGATCTTTTTGATGGTACGCAACGTATCGGGCTTTGGTGAGTTCAGCAATATGGTAATCGTGCCCATATTCTGATTACTTACTTCCGTACTATATTCAGTTGTACCATCAAAACGTATCCATTTTTCGCAGACTAGTAGGGTGAGATTATCTGCATGTCTGTCTAGTGTCTTAAGTCCGATGACATTTGTTTCACCTGTTATGGTAAGCGACATGACGGGCAGAAGTGACACATAAATATTATTGTTATATAAAGCATCAGTACGCGTAGTATCAGGGAACAAACATAATGTGCTATTGATGTTTTTTCTCTTTATTATGATCTGAGCAGATGATGTAGAAACAGTGTAAGAAGCATCATCTAAGTGCCAATCTTTAGGTACTGACATCCTAAAACCGGGGAGTGCTTCTTCTGGCAAACGTCTATGTTCATAGACTATCCATTCATGTGTATCCTTTGATTTTTGTTTACGTGACAACAATTGTTTCATGGTGTTAGCCTTTACTTCTGTCTGTACACGCAGAAATATCTGTTCTCCTATGACTGCAATAGTGACTAACGATAAAGTAACGCATATGAGATATGTGACAGAATCGAATAGATAACGTTCTTTTGAGCGTTTGGGATGCTTTAGGATACGGGAAACAATAATCTGTCCAATGAGATGTGTAGATAAAAGAAAGATAGTCAGTATCTCCGTGACCGTAACTGGTCTTGCATAATTATGAGTCATCAGACTTATCTTGGTGGTAATAAGTATAAGAAATAAATCAGCTAGAATAATGAGCTTCACGAGCTTTGTATGCAAGGTGCCTTGTTTAGATGCTACACGTATGATAAGGGGGATTTCGATGAGTGAGATAAGGACAAGGAACCAGCCGGGGAGAGCTGCATTGAACTGCGAAATAAAAAGAAAATAGTAACCGATATAGATCATGCCGGCGATGGTATTCGTTACGGCAAACAGCCACAGGAAGCAATAAGTAAGATATTTCATAGATTTTTTAATAGATCTTATTATATCATATATAATCCTATATAAATAAAAATACTCAGCTTCGCACTGCTTCCCACCTTATTTTTATCTCATAGTTAAAATACTTCTAATATATGTATTACTAATCACACTTCTCTTAAACTATTAAATTAGCTTTCCCTAACAGACTAAAATAACAAATAGTCCCTGCTTGAAACAACTTTATATGCTTGCCAAACGGCTTTTTGGTACTTATAATTGAAAATATAATGACCTATAATTATATGCGTTGGACAATCAGGTCCAGCACTTTAAAAAAGGAAGATACCATGGGCGAGGAAAAGTACCCAGGCCGCAGCGGGTGCGGAATTTTGTTCGGAGCCATTTTGGCTCTTCTCCTGGTACTGGCTCTCATGTCGAACTTCGTGTCCGACATGGCAGGGGAAGTAGCTCTCATGGCCCCCGACCAGTTGCTGAAGCTGGTCGGCCTCCTGTTCTAGTTCTGTCTCCTTAGACTGACATATATATGTCACTGGTATCGTATGCTATTGCTGTAGTACCACGCCACGCGCGTATCGTCAGTCTACGGTCCGAAAGCATATGGATAAGGCTCTTATCCCTAGACTTCCGAATCAGATAACTACATGTTTCTTATAATTTGCTATACTACTTGTGAATGTGTTACGCGTTAAGAAGGGAGTGCTGCATGGCCACGCATCACAAAAAGCCTAAAGTACGTTGCGATCGACTGGTTTGCCCAATCAAAGCCGCAGCCGAAGTAACTGATAGGCCGGTGCCAGAGAGAAAACCTGTTCATGGAAGAATAAACATGTTGCGAAACAGGTATAATTTTGTCATACTTGAAGGTATGAATATG
>CAYXCP010000067.1:0-6621 GCA_964463455.1 uncultured Gammaproteobacteria bacterium | reverse complement strand
AAAAATTCAGAATCAATTCCCCCATTTGGGACAATGAGACTACCTCCGACTGAGAGGATTATGGGAGGTTCTTGTGTTGTAAACGGCATAATTTTAGTCTAAAAAAAAACCCGCCTATCTGCGGGATTAACACATATATTCATTCGTAATAAGCTTAAATTGCTTGCATAAAAATGAATATTTTCTACACATATCTTTTGGTTATTATAGCCATCTTTTTGACAATTGTCAAGCTGTCAGGTACAATTTTCCCATGAGAAGATCCCGGATTACAATAACAATAGACCAAGACCTCTTGAAACAGATTGATACACTTATAGATCATAATACCATTCGCAACAGATCACATGCAATGGAAAATGTATTAAGCCAGTACTTTTTGCAGAAAATTACAACCGCAGTCATACTTGCAGGCGGTCAGGGCACGAACTTACGCCCTTATACCTATGAAGTCCCAAAATCACTGATGCCCGTCAAAGGCAAACCGATACTAGAGTACCTTATTCAGAATTTAAAAAGTACAGGAATAAGACATATTTATCTGTGTGTCGGATATTTAGGCGACAAAATCAAAGAACAGATTGGTAATGGAGAAAAATATGGATTAACTATTACCTATGTTCAGGAAAAATCTCCTCTCCTTACGGGCGGAGCACTTCTTCAACTTAAAAATGAATTGAAACATGAGCCATTCCTGCTACTACACGGAGATATCGTTACTGACTTCAATTTCCGTGATATTATTGAGTTCCATCAGAAAGAGACTGCTACCGTATCTGTTGCGCTTACTACAGTCAATCAACCACAACTCTATGGTCAGCTAAGACTTCATGGCTCAAGATTGGTAGGTTTTTATCAGCATGACGAAATAGATGTTATTAAGAGTCATCTCGTGAATTGCGGTATTTATGTGTGTAACCCTGATATTTTCAACTACTTTCCAAAATCAGTGAAACCATTCTTGTTTGAAGATATAATTCAAGTACTTGTAGCCGAAAATAAAGTCAACGGATTCGTATACGAGGGAAACTGGTATGACGTCGGAACACTTGAAAACTATGAAAGAGCGATAAAAGAGTTTAAATAATATTATCGCCGAGTCCGAAAATAACCGCGAGTAGCTTGACGATCACATACGCGGCAATAAGTAGAATGAACCCGATTATACCTGCTGTAATCTTTGCTCTTCCTGATTTTATTTTTTCAGGACTTCCCTGCGAGATAACAAAATCATATCCACCCCAAAGGAATATTACGAACAAAATAACGGCTGCAATTGGGATCAGAAATGTAGTTACTACTCTATTTATCACATCACTTAATGTATTTAGACCGGGAGATAAAGGGCCACTAACACTCACTCCGTTGATTTTGAAGTTTTGTGCTAGTAGATGTTGACTCATATATCAAATAGTAGAACAGTTTTTCTATGATTGCAAATGAAACTATTTCGGTGGGATCAGCGTTCCTGAAGATGATCCGTTTAAAAGAGTTGCTGATTGACTAGCAATAGAGACAGGCATTGCAGTAGGAATGGGTGTTGGTGTATCTGATGGTTCCGGTGTCAATGTTGGTGTGGGCGTTCGTGTAGGTGCCGGCTTGATCTGGCCTGCAGGCTGTATATTACGTTTATGTACCATCACAAGAACTATACATAATACACATACGGTGAGGATCGATAGCACAATCAGAAAAAGATCCATAAGAGGGTGTCTCTTCTTCTTCTGATAGATGATTTCAAGCCATTCCCGCGAAAGCGGGGTGTAATTTAAAACCTCCATAAACGTAATTATATCTTATTTTGGCTGCATCGCGCTGCCGTCAGGTGTACTTTCTACGCCTGAGGGAGGCATAAGAGGTTCAGCTGGCTGAGGTGGTTCAGTTTTTTTTGGTTCTTCAACTGATTTATTTGTTGTTTCTGATTTTTTCTGTTCTTCACCTTTTGGCTGATTCGAATTTCCCTCATCGCCTGGCATTTTTTCTTTCTTTACTTCTGCGACCTCATGAACAGATTTTGATGCACATTTTGTACAGACAGTTGTTGCTGTTGGCAATACTTCTGTATCGAACGTGTTTGCACATGACTCGCACATAAAGTGCTTCACCTTATCACCATTTGCGTCTGCGGATGCGTCTACCATTTCGACACGTTCAACATTAAAGACAAAGTTATCTCCGTCAAAATCTGCAACGATAACATCGCCAGCAATCGCTTTGCGCTCGATAATCAGTGTTGAGATAGGATTCTCAATGAGACGTTGTATAGCACGTCGCAGCGGTCTTGCTCCAAATATCGGGTCGAATCCTGATCGCACCACTTCTTTAATTGCTGCCGGTGTGTACGTAAAACCCATATCCTGTTCTTCAAGTAATTTTCCTACACTCTTAAGCTGCAGACTCACGATCTTCATCATGTCGGTGAACTTCAACGGCTCAAAGAAAATAACTTCGTCGAAACGGTTGATAAGTTCAGGTCTGAAAAACTTTCTCAGTTCAAACATGACTTTTTCTTTTATAGTGTCATATTTTTTTGCATCGTTTTCATCATCGACCTTCTTCTTTTCCTCTAATTCTGCATCGAGTGGGAAGTTGGCGCCGAAATAATCTTTCAGCGATTTCTGCATCCATTCATTTTTACCTTTTTCGCGATAGAAAATGGTCTCGCCAACGATTATTATTTCGCGGCCATCAGGTTTAAATGTGTGTATATCCCAGTGGTTAGTGGGTAATGTACCATTATCAACCTTCTGATCTGCGAAATAGTCTTTGAAAGTACCTGTTTCCCAGTCAGTACTGCCCTCTTGTCTTTTCCAATAGCGATCTTTGTAGGTCACATATTCAATCTTTTCAGGAGAGAATGAATGTGTTCTCATCTTCGCTGTAGGCAGCTGTTCTTCAGGTGCATCGGGGAACGCATTGGTTACTTTCTGATCTTTGAAATAATCGAATAGTACCATTTCATTCCATTCTTTTGATGTCGTGGAATTACGCACATATACTTTTGTTCCTTTTGTTATGACTTCTTTACCTGATGGTGATACTGCATGAGAATCGAAACCCTCTACTGGAAAATCCTGTTCGCTTATATCAGTATTTTTCTGATCTTCTGTTAATTTGATTTTCTGTCCTTCAAAGTAATCGAACATAACGCCCTTATCCCATGCTTCAGATGTAGTATCTGCAGGCTTTGCATCTGCTTTTGCGTCCTGTTTTGGTGCATCAGCTGGTTTTGCTGCAGCTTTTACAGGTACTGGTGAATCAGTTCCGAAATATTCTACAAGTTTTGTTTGGTTCCATACAGAATCAAGTGTTTCTTTAAACCAGAGCGTATCTGCAACAACGATCAATTCTTTTCCTGCTGGGGTGAATGCATGAATATCCCAATGATCTACTGGCAATGTTCCTTTTTCTGCAGTTGTTCCTGCAAAATAATTCTGTAATTTGCCTGTTTCCCAATCTGTTGATCCTTCTTTTCTTCTCCAGAAACGACCTCCAGAGGTAACTATTTCCTTTTCATCAGGTGAAAATGCATGTGTCTGCATTTTTGCCGTCGGCAACTGTTCATCAGGAGCATCAGGTAATGCATTTATCACCATGTGATCTTTAAAATAGTCGAGAAGTGATACTGACTGCCATGTTTTAGCGGTAGTTGATCCACGATAAAACAGTGTACTATCTTTAGTCACCATTTCTTCACCTTTTGTCGAGATCGCATGTGTATCGAAGCCGGCTACCGGGAATGCTGGTTTTGCATCCTTTTCTTTTGCTTTATCATCAGTCTGTTCATTTTCAATCTGTTGTCCAGCAAAATAATCAGGTAATTTCTTATTCGACCAGTTATTTTTCCCCGCTTTTGTTTCTTCACCAGGCATCACCTTCAAATCACGTTCATAGAAAGATGTTCCGATTGTGATGATTTCACGACCTCGCGGTGAAAATGTATATGTTGATAGCGTCAACGGCTTATCTGCATCAGGTGTCGATGGTATGCCTTGTGCATTGGACTTGGAGCCTCTCTGGAAATACTTCGCACCGATTGTTAATATCTCACGACCCCATGGTGTATAGGTATATGTTGAGACGATTGGTGGTTCTTCTACTTCAGCTTTGCCACTCTTCATGAGTTCCTCCTGTATAACCTTACTTCCAATGTTTGAGGTACAGATAACAACGGTGTTTTTAAAAGAGATGGTGTGTCCCTTATTGTCGGTAAGACGTCCATCATCAAGAATCTGCAAGAGAATATTGAAGATGTCTGGATGTGCTTTTTCGACTTCATCAAAGAGAACAACTGAGTATGGTTTTCTGCGGACTGCCTCTGTAAGTTTTCCTCCTTCTTCATAGCCAACATATCCTGGAGGTGCGCCAAGCAGTTTTGCGATTTCGTGTTTCTCCATGTACTCAGTCATATCAAAACGAAGCATGGCTTCCTCCTGACCGAATAGAATATCAGCAAGTGTTTTTGCGAGTTCTGTTTTACCTACACCGGTAGGTCCAAGGAATACAAAACTTCCGATAGGTCGCTGTGTCGATTTAAGACCAGCTCGTCCGCGTCGTACAGCCTGTGCAACTGCAGTTACTGCACGCTCCTGGCCTATCATACGTTCATGCATGATTTTTTCAAGATTAGCGAGTTTTTCTGTTTCAGATCCACTGAGTTTTGATACAGGAATACCTGTCCATCGTGCTACGATATCTTTGATGATATCCATGGTTACCATGGTTGTGGTCTGACCTTTCTTGATATTGAATTCTTCCTGTTTTGCTTTCAGATCAGCTTTTATGTCATCGATTTTTGAGTTAAGAATGCGTGCGCGTACTCTATCTCCTGATCTTTTAGCTTCTTCCTGCTCCTGAGTAAGTTGTGCTACTCTTTCTTCTACAGATTTGATAACTTCTGGTAGAGATAACAAAGGTAATCTCACTGCGGATGCTGCTTCATCGATAAGATCAACAGCTTTATCCGGAAGGAAACGATCACCGATATATCTTTTTGATAGTTTTACGGCACCTTCAATTGCTTCATCTGGGATCTTTACTCTATGGAATGCTTCATATTTATTGCGTGATGTTTTAAGCATTTTTACTGCCTGTTCTTCGGTTGGTTCTGGTACGACGACAGGCTGAAAACGACGCTCAAGAGCCGGATCTTTCTCAATATATTTTCGATACTCTGTAAGTGTTGTAGCACCAATGAGCTGCATTTCACCTCGGGCAAGTGCTGGTTTCAAGAAGTTTGCTGCGTCTCCGCCGCCTTCTCCACCGCCGCCAGCGCCTACTATAGTATGTATTTCATCGATGAAAAGAATAACTTTTCCTTCTGTTGCTTTGAGATCATCAATCAGATTCTTCATGCGCTCTTCAAACTCTCCTCTGTGTGAAGCACCTGCCAGGATACCCATAAGGTCTAGTTCAAGAATACGTTTCCCAAGAAGAGATTCAGGAACCTGTTTTGAGACAATCTTTTGTGCCAGTCCTTCCACAACAGCTGTTTTACCTACACCCGCCTCTCCAACGAGAGCAGGGTTGTTCTTATTGCGTCGGGAAAGAATATGAATGACACGTTCAATTACTTCTGATCGTTCAACAACCGGGTCAAGTAGTCCCTGTTCTGCCTTTGCTGTGAGATCAATAGTGAACTGTTCCATGATACCTTTTTTTGTATCGTCTGCTTTTTGTGGCACTTTATCAATGCCTTCCTTTTTACCAAATATTTTTTTATTGAGATCTTCTTTCTTCAAACCCATCTTAATTAGCACTTGTGCACCGACTCCCTCTTTTTCATCATAAAGAGCCATGAAAAGATGCTCGGGGGAAATAAACTCAAAACCAAGTTTACGTGCGATTACTAACGAATTATCTACTATACGTTTAACACGTGGTGCAATCTGAGGTCCTGTAGGATTGCCTTCCTGTTTGTAAAGTTTAGTGAGCTCTGCCTCAATTGCCTGTGGCTGAATTTTGAAATCAACCAGCATCTTGTAAATTTCTCCATCAGTAATAAGGCCGTGGAGTAAATGTTCACTGTCTAGATACATTGAGTGTAGTTCTTTTGCTTTATTGTTAGCAGCAAGGAATACTCTATTTGATCGCTGTGTTAAGTGAGTCATTACATCGAGTTCTTCTCTCTTTTTATCATCAATATTTGATGATAAAACACCGGTTTTAGGAGCTTCTGTGCCAGGTGTTCCTGGTTGATTTGCAGCCGCAGGTGTCCCTGCTGTTTTTGTTACTGTTGTTGTCGTCGATTGTGCTGGAACTCCCGCTGGAGGTACATTATATATAGGAGCTGCCGGGGCTGCAGCTACAACAACACCTGGTTGTGCAACTGCTACTGGTTGAGCTACGACGGGTTGCAAATATTGTACAGGAGGTGCACCAATTCCATTATAACTTACTGCACTTACCGGTTGAGGATAGGACGGCGCCGATTGGGTTGTTGTTTGTGTAACAGAATAAGACTGTGAGGCTTCAGAAGGCTGAGAACCATTCACAGGGTCATCTTGTTTCTTTTTAAAATTAAAAAAGCCAGCCATGTTTTCATTATTATCAAAGTCTTGACAATTGTCAACATAAAATATATTCTGGTAATTAAGATAGCTTTACATATTTATATATATG
>CAYXCP010000066.1:5340-6642 GCA_964463455.1 uncultured Gammaproteobacteria bacterium | reverse complement strand
ATGGATTTATTGTATGGCAAATTAAACTCCTTGTAAAGAGATTTTATTTTTTCTCAGCGTTGAACAATGGTCCTACAATTTGTATATTTGCTGGTGCGCGTAGGTTGAAGAAATTCTTGAACTCTGACCCGCTGAAATTATAACTACCTCCGTCACCTGAAACCGTGATCGAATTTGTTCTTCCAATTCCATTATCCCAACTTATACTTACATCCGAAACAGAATTCAAAGGAGTGACTCCTCGCGATTTAAGTTCTGATTTAACGCGTTCCTGATTCCAGGTCTCTGTGCCATCAGGGTTTGGTTTGTCAGGTTGAGATAAATGATTTTGTACTGACGGATCTTTTTTTGCAAGGAGTAATGCGTTTACTATGTCTGCAACTTCTTCTGATTTTAGCCATGCTGTTTTGTTGTATTGAGCACGAGAACCCCAATCACAGTAAAACCATGGTGAATTTTTGTCATATGCATTATTCTGGAGATCTGAAAAATTAGATACACCACCCGATGAATCAACGGCGTTTTTTGTCCATGCCGTATCACTCCATCCTATATCTGAGGTTTTAAAAACGTATCCGCCGTGTGTAGAAGAGAACCAGGCTTTAACCGGATTTCCACCTGATGTTAACACCCACCCTTTTGTCGCATCTACGGCATCTTTCCATGCTTGGCTGTTTTCTTCCTGCTTTACTACCTGGCACTGTTGACTCGGGCAGATGGAATTAGCTCCGTTATTGGTAACTGCAAGCACGTACGATCTTGCTGCAATTGCCTGCGCTTTGAGTGCTTCTCCAGGCCATGCTGTTGGCATTTCATAAATATGTTTCACATATGTTTCAACATCCCAGGTCTGATTACTAAAGTTCTGACCGTATTCATTTGTTCCGTTTACTGTAATATTAATTCCTGTGTTATAGTCGTTTAGCTCTACATTTCCGTAGTAGGCATTGAAAATAGTTTCCGCATTTTGTCCAGCCTCTGCTCTTCCTTTTGCTCCCCACTGATTGAGGCCAACGCGATTTGGCACACCGTATGTGAAGAATGCATAGCGCGGCGAAAATCCTGGATCTGTGTTTCTATCATCCACACATCCACCTTGAGTTGTATACGCAGATGTGGGGATATTAAGACTTGCAAGTTTTTGAGCAAGTATTTGCTGCTGTCGAGCTGTTAGTGAGGCTATCTGTTTTTGAAGTTCACCTTCATAACTTTTTGACTTTTGAACTTCACCTGCGAGAAACTGTGATTGTTTATCAACTTCTTGCTTAATTACACTCAATTTCGCTTCTTCTGATTGAAGTG
>CAYXCP010000066.1:0-5330 GCA_964463455.1 uncultured Gammaproteobacteria bacterium | reverse complement strand
CTTCTAGATCTTTTATATAAACAACTATTTTTATGATGGTACGTTTATCTTCATCAAGAAGCGATTTCTGATAGAAAAAATTTTCAAGAACCTTTGATAAATTGTCGGCAAGAATGATTTCAATAAGACTAAATGTGTTTTTATCTATATTTTTATAATAAGAGAGTGTGCGTTGGTCTAGTAATTTTTTCTGATAATCCAGAGCTAGTTCCCCATCCCGGACTTCTTTCTGTTTTTGGGTTATTTCAACGCTCAGTTTATTTACCTGTGCTTTAATACGATCAAGCTGAATATTTAACTGCTTTAAATTTTGCTCATTATTTTTTGTCGCATTTTGTGACGACTCAAGAGATCGCTTTAAATCAATAAGCTTTTTTGTTACATCATCATATTCATCAGCCATAACAGATCTGATAAATAAGAGGAAAGAAACAATGAAAACCAACAAAATAGCATTAAGAAGAAATTTCCTCATAATATCATTATACTTATTTACGTGTCTGATATACTTGAAAGTATGAAAAAGATCTTGATCTTACTGGGATTACTCCTCACAATTCTTCTGGTCTATCCTCATCCCAAAGTACAAGCCGCAACAAATAGATATGCCGTATGTGATCTATGTGGATTCTGTATTTCTCCAACACCAGACGCAGGAGGTCCTCCCCCTTATGATCCACCCAGACCTGATTGGGAAACATGTAGAGCCTGTTTATATCCCGCAGCGACCGCGAATAATCCAGGCAGTTTCAGCACACTCGAAATTGATGACACAACCAATGCGGCACCAACACCAGCTCTTGGACATCACTATACAATGATTGGTTGTATTAGCACCAATACTACAGACTTCACAAAACCTGGTGCAGTGGGCGTTGTGATTCAACCAATACTTAATATTCTGTTTACTATTAGTGGTGGTTTAGCATTCCTCTACCTTATTTATGGAGCGTTTATTGTTATATCTTCACAGGCTGAACCTGAACGTATCTCAAAGGGTAAGCAGATTATGTGGGGTGCAATAATAGGACTTATCTTTGTACTTATGTCTGCCTTTATCGTAAATCTTGTAGGAGCAGGTATTCTAAAGCTGCCAGGATTTGGAACCTGATCTTATGATTTTTTTTTGATGATAACACCTGCAAGTAAACTTACTGCTGATGTCACGAGTAGATACGTTTCTGTACCCGTCTTTGGTATATTTTTAGTTCCTCTCGAATTACCTGTTGTGAAATAGATGGTAGGTGTAGGAGTTGGACTACCTGAGATGGTGGGTGTGGGAGTTGGTGTTTTTGTTGGAGTGGGTGTGGTTGTCTGACCACGTGAAACTCCAGCTAAAAACCTGCTCGCTAGATTAAGTCTGCCTGTAATTAATGCGATGATCACAACCACAACAATAAGGCCCAAAACAAAAGATATTACTTTATTAAATCCATCCATATAGCTATATTATAACATTATAGGATAAGAAAGGCAACCGCTATTATCTCCCAGATATAGTTACCGCAGCCACGTTTTTAGCTCCTTTTAACTTTAAAATACGTGTGGCTTCCATTATAGTACTACCTGTTGTAACCACATCGTCAACAAGTATTATGTTCTCATTTTTGAGAGTTTGCTCACACAAAAACACTCCCCTCACATTGTTCATTCGCTCTCTCTTTTCTCTCATATGTGCTTGGGGTTCGGTATTTCTTATTCGCCGTAATACGTTACATACAGGGATGTTATAAGTGTCGCTGAGGAACCGCGCAATATATTCTGATTGATTAAACCCTCGACTATTCATTTTGAGAGAGTGTAATGGCATTGCCTGGAGTTTGCAGGGGTGAAACACCTGTAGATACCGAAAACAGTGTTGAAGAGCCGCTGGGTGTATTGTGCGAAAGAATTCATTATAGATATGAGTCGCCATCCTATATTTAATATCGACTATTATTTTTCTTGTCACATCTTTGTAATAAAGAAACGAAAACACCCCATCTACTCCATTCTTCTTCTTGCATGCAGGATGAGTGAGTCCGAGATAACTTCTTTTTCGACAGTACATACAAATGTCAAACTCCTTGTACTGTATCTTTCTATAACACGGAGCACAGATGTATGATCCTAACCGTCCACACCCCACACATATTTTAGGAAAAAGTAAATCGAGCAACATAACGCACATTATAAGTGAGGTTGTTTGGTGTATTTAATACTCTTGATTACAGTTGTGAAAATGTTTATTATTTGTGGATAAGTTATCCACAAGTAATAATTAGACCTATGCAACTATCTTTCTGGAATGAGTTTATTAGACATGTCGAAAAAGAACACATGTTTTCTCCAGTACTCTTCTCATTACTCAAACAAATAAAACCAACAGGATATGAAGATGGGATTATTACAGTGCAGTGTGAGAATCAGGGAGTCAAAATTTATCTCGAAAAGAAACTACATCTTATTGAAAAGCCTTTAGTCACCTTCCTTAACAAGCAAATTACACTTGTACTCACACTGAAAGAAAAAAACATCACGCAGGAAGCACCGCTTCTCCAGTATCAACCTCCGAAAGAAGATTTCTATCTTAAGTCAGGACTTCACCTTAAATATACCTTTGAAAACTATGCCGTTTCGTCGTCGAACCAGGTTGCTTTTGCGGCGACGCAGGCCGTCGCTAAAAGTCCGGGGATATCATATAATCCTTTGTTTCTGTATGGAGGCGTGGGTGTGGGGAAAACACATCTGGCTCAAGCTGCCGCTCGCGTTATTATTGATGAAGATAATTCTCGGAAAGTATTGTTCTGTCCGAGTGATAAATTTACAAATGAACTTATTGAATCTATTCGTATGCGGACGACTGCTAAGTTCCGTTACAAATACAGACACTTAAGCCTTCTTATTGTTGATGATATTCAGTTTATAGCAGGAAAGGTATCTGTTCAGGAAGAATTTTTTCATACATTCAATGATATTGTGTCAGCGGGAGGTCAGGTTATACTCACTTCTGACAGGCCGCCCAGTGATATCAAAAATCTGGAAGACCGGTTGCGCTCGCGTTTTTCAGGCGGACTTATCGTAGATATCCAACCTCCTGACTTTGAGCTTCGTGCAGCGATCCTTCTCATTAAAGCCAAAGAAAAGAATATTGAAATAGATACCGAAGCAGCCCAGGTCATCGCAGAGACCATAACTGATGGTCGTGCTCTTGAGGGAACACTCTTATCCATCTATGCAAAAACACTGGGTCGCAAAGATCGTATCGATCTGGAAGTAGTAGATGCCTTCTTTCAGGAGAGATCGGTAATCAAACAGAATAAAGTAACGTATCAGGATGTTATTAAGTCGGTATGCCTATACTACAACATAAAACCTCTTCAGATAAAAAGCTCGACTCGTGTCGAGGAAATTGCAATGGCCCGACAGATTATAATGTATATACTCCGCAAAGAACTCAATATGAAACTTGAAGAAATTGCGGCATTGCTCAAAAGAAAGGATCACACCACGATAATCCATGGTGTCGAGAAAATAAACACAGCAATGATTAAGAACCCTTTATTGAAGCAGGAGATTGATAGGATCATCAATACCCTACGTCAATCAACATGATATCCACGTGTTATCAACACAGTTTTTTTTTAGATGAGATTGTCTTGAAAATCCGCGCCGAATTTTATACACTTATACCCACGGCCTACTAATACTAACGTATATATGAAAATAAACGTATCCAGAGATCTATTAATGGACAAACTAAACCTTACTTCCCGGTTTACTTCAAATAAACTGTCATCGGCAACAGCTCTCCAGGGTGTATTGTTTAAAGGATCAGGAGATACGATTCATATGTATGCAACAAATTTAAATGCATATATACATACAACGATAAAAACAAAAGTAGAATCAGACTTTCAGATGGTAATAGAACCTAAGAAAATAATTGAATTCCTCCACTTCCTCACACCAGGAGATGTTACCTTCGAACTAAAAGAAAAACTTATCACCATCACCAAAGAGAAAACAAAAGGTAACTTTCCCTTAATGGAACAGGATGAATTTCCAATGCCGCCGGAATTAACTGAAAAAGAACAGTCACTCGATAGTTCATTCCTCACTAAAAACATTCCTATGGTGCTGTTCACCGCATCACAGGATGAATCAAGGCCAGTACTTACCGGTGTGAACTTTACGCATATTGAAGATGATCTTGTTATTGTTTCGACCGATGGTTTCAGACTTTCAATCATGAAAGAAAAACACCACGATAATATTCCATCGATGATCATTCCTGCAGACTTTTTACAGGAGATCATCCGAAATCTCAAAGGGCAGAAAGAAGTATTATTTACCTTTTCAGAAAAAGAAAAGATTGTGAGATTTACACTAGGAGAAGATGCATACTATTCACGCATCATTGAAGGATCCTTCCCTGAGTTTCAGAAAGTGATACCTGTCGAATACAAAACAAAAGCGACAGTCGAAGTTCAGGAGATGCTTCGAAATATCAAACTTATTTCTGTGTTTGCCCGTGATTATTCCAATGTAGTCATCTGTGATTTTAAACCCGATGGCCTCTACATAAAACCAAAGCGAGAAGATGGAGATGAAAACACCGCCTTTATAGATGTTAAAGTAGATGGTGATGAACAGAAAGTAGCATTTAATTTTAAATTTCTTATCGATTTCCTTTCACATGTAGAAGGTGAGGAAATCGATATAGAAATACTTCGTCCCGATTCGCCGGTTATCTTCCGCCCCAAAAGCAATCCTTCCTTTTTCCACATCATCATGCCGGTAAGAATTCAGCAATAAAAGCGAATTCGGACGATGGTCTGCAGACTATAGACAATATCTGCACTGTTAGTTTTGTGCCTTTTTATTTGTGAAGGGAGTTTGGTCTCGGATTAGGAATAAAAAAAGAGAGCTGACGCAGAGGCTAGTTAACTCCCGAACAAATGAAAATGGCTAAAACTAACAGTTGGAATTGTTTAATAAAAAGAAGTTGTTGTGTGAGGGGTCAAGCGTATGCTCAACCCCTCACGATTACCTGGCGTGATTATAGATCAGAATGTTGCAAGAACATAGTTCTTGCTACTCTGATCTACCGACCCGGCCGGCAATCTTTAGCGACCAGCGAGGCCATGCCGGGGTCACGGCAAACGATGATGCGCGTGACGCCGGGCGCATCTTTCACCTCTACGGCGATCTTCTTAGTTCCTTTTCGGTTTTTCACCTCTGATCTCCTTTCGAGATACGTTTCCTCAATCCATCGATTGGATCGAGATTAAGTGTCATTATACTTACTTTTTAAGTAGAAATCAATACTATAGGGTCTTTATCACCTT
>CAYXCP010000065.1:0-6710 GCA_964463455.1 uncultured Gammaproteobacteria bacterium | reverse complement strand
AAAGGTTTTACGGTGGAGTTTTTACAATCTCTTCTTGATTGGGTAGATAAATATAACGTTCTTAACAATATAGAATTTACTACTAATCCAAACTACCTTATTTATACTATAAGAAAAATAAAACCTGAAGCAAAAACTGGAGTTTTTTTGACAAACTATCCTGTATGGATGACGCCAGATTTGGGTGAAAAAATGATATTGGAAAACCTTACGTTAGGTAATGTAAATGTAGCTCACTGTCCGATTTCTATATTAAATGAAGAATTTATAGTAAAACTTCGGAGCCGAGGCATCTCAGTCCACGCAGCAGACTGTGATAAGACTGAAGATCTAACTAAAGCATATCAACTTGGAGTTGATCAACTTTCAACAAATAAACTTACTTTGGCATTAGAGTTAAGAAAAAATTATGTATGAACGAGGTGTGTTTGGAAATGATCAAGTTTTTAATAAGCTTGCAAGGCCAATTAGATCTGAAGGTGATATTGGTGAAGTAAGGGACGCTGAATTTTATGTCCGTAAAGATGGTTTGATCGTAAACGCAGAGGGTTGGCACCACCCACCACATATGCTAGTAGGCGAAGTTTTATATGCCCCGGACGAAACAGGAGATAAAACCATTTTTGGTCAGCCATATCGAAAAGTTAGCCTATACCCGGGAACATACTCACCGGTACCTTATCCAGATCGAGGCAAAGAACTCGCTAAATATGATCCGAGTCTAGATCAACAAAGTAATAATCCTTTTTTCGCAAAATATAAACAAATATTTCCACGCTCTGATTTTATTGCTCATTTACCTTCAAGGGATACTTTACACAAAGTACTAACTGAACTGGCTTTGCCTGGTGATGATATTTTGTATGACCTTGAAAATCTACAGAAATTACTAGGGTTGAATCTTAGCGAATTGAGTTTAGGTCTTACAGGTGCTCCTTTATTAGGAAACTATCGAGGGTACCATGATCTCGACTTAGTTTTTCAGGGAACTGTTTCACAAAACCTCGATGTTGCTAAAAGAATGAGAGAATTAGTAAAATATGAGCCTCATCGTAGGCTTGTCGAAGGTGGAAAGGGTTGGAATATTAGATTTTTCAACGATAGACAAAAATTGATGTGTAATTTCTTCGGGTATATGTCTCCTTCAGAAGCACCTTTGGTAGATTTTGAAATGGACGTAATGCAGGATAATATGCAATTTGAAGGAACCGTTGGTGACGATACGCATTCAATGTACACACCGACAATATTAGGGTTAAACGACATTATTGTAACAGAAATTGAAGGCACCAAAATGACAGAAAGATATGATGATTTGCCATTAATAGTGTATCATACAGCAACGCGAGGTGAATGCTTTAAAGGTGATAGAATTCGTGCCAGAGGAGCGTTAGTGCAAGTTAAAACACCTAGTGACTCCTACGAAGCAATATGTGCGATTGAGCGCGAGGCTGTACGCAATCTTACACCCACATGGGAAGGTTTCTATGAGGATGGATCTGCTTAATTGAATATATAGAGTTCTCGCCATATATTTTTTCTCCACACTTTTAGATTAAGAAGTTAAAGTGACTTTATTTGTTTTGGGGCATAGACTTTCTTTATGCTCCGCTGTTGACTTTACCTCACTCTGGCTATATAATTCGACTACTTATTCTTAGATATTTCTATGGGAAACGATATATCATCCTATAATTCAGCTAAACCAATTCAATTTCAAAACCTCGACCAACTTCTATGGGGTGTTGTAAAGACTTTACAATACTTTTCACTACCCGTTATGGCTCTTTCCATTGCAGCTATCGGAATCGCTCTGATCTGGAGTGGAGATGACACGGAGCAAAAATTACGACTTAAAGGATGGATTATTAATATTTTGATCGGCGGCTTATTAGTCTTTGGTGCGGCAACTATTGCGAGTGTGCTGAAACAGTTTGTAGGCGGCACAAACTAAAAAACGCCTGAGTCCATCTCGCCGCTATATGAGAGTCATTGTACTTGTATATCTTACGCTTCTCCTTTTTGTCTTCTTCGTACCTCGTGTTGTGGCTCAAACGGCAACTCCCGTATCTCAATCAATTCCTCAAATATCAAACGAGTTTACCGTACAAAACGAACCGTCATCTATTGTTACATTACTCAAAAATTTCATAGCAGGATTTGATTCACTCCTAGGAGGATTTATGTTCTATACTCCAGATCCGTTGGCTTCTACAATTACCTTAAAGGACCACACAGAAATCCCTGGAGTGACGATGTACTGAACTATTTTTTATCAAGTAGCAGTACCTGT
Organism: uncultured Gammaproteobacteria bacterium; assembly: GCA_964463455.1. Classification (GTDB taxonomy): domain Bacteria; phylum Patescibacteriota; class Microgenomatia; order UBA1406; family GWC2-37-13; genus JBDKFK01. The sequence goes on along the minus strand of CAYXCP010000065.1, from coordinate 4,417 downwards.
CTTAGCAATTATAATTGCGGGGATCGCCATCACCAAACTTGGCTCTGATAATACTCAGCAATTAAAGTCATTTACGCTGCGGTTACTGATCGTATTTGCGCTTTTCATTACCGTTCCATCACTCCTGTCTTACAGCGTACAGTTTAATAACCTTCTGGTCAATAAAATTGCAACTACTCAACATTTCACCTCATTTCTGAACGACTACTTTGATACATCGCAGGAACATATAGCTAAAGGTGCAAATTCTGAAATGTACGGCATCCCTTCATTTGATATGTCGTTAAAGGGTGGTATATTCCGATCTTTCGGGAAGTTCATTGTACAAGTGTTTTTATTTGCAATAACATTTCTCTTTTTACTTTGCGGCTTTTTATACCTCGGATTCCAATTTGTCATACGTTTCGCCAGTCTGTTGTTTCTCGGTGTCATTTACCCGATAGTCATTCCCTTTGCCTTATCAGAACGGACAGAAAGTGTTGTCTATAGTTTTTTTAAGTCGTGGTTTACTTTCCTTATCCAGCAGCCGGCATTCGTCTTAGGCTTTTCTATTGCGACGGATATATTTAGTAGTATTTTAAAAGCGCAAGGCCCCAGTGTCGGAATGCTCTTTTTCTATACCGGATTCCTTTTTTTCCTAGGGGGAGTAAACATGCTTGTTTCACGGATATTTGGCGATATGTGGAGCGCTATGTCTACAAATATGCTTGGCTCCGTAGCTACCCGTGCCGTTACCAGTCCCGTGCGATCCATAACTGGTGACTTTAAGAGGGGACTTGTAGGAGGCAGTATCAGTGGTAACGTCGGAAGCTATTTTCGCCATAAATTGACAAACGATACTCAGACAAACAAACCTATCGTTCCACAAACCACGGGCCACATACATAATAAACGGAAAAGCGATGGGGAGACTTACGGTGATCTCACTCAAAAAAGTTCTGGTACCCATACACCTCCTTTCTCTCAAAAGTTGTCCGGTAAAGGTCTTACTATTGAAGAAGAAAATCCTAAACAAGGGGTAGTTTCAGTCAGTGGAGAAACCTATACCTATCACGATCCCAAATCTGGGTTAACCACGTACTACCCGACAAGATTTGAAGCGATTCAGGACGGGATACCAGAAGGAAAACTACAGAGAACATCACTTGATCGCGCACCGTTTATTGACTTATCCAGCTTCCACAGCAAAAATCCAAACCCACACAACTTCAATGCTATGCAGGAAGCACGGAAGAATGGTAAGGATTTAAATTATGCCTTTATAAACAAAGCAAGCCCACCACAACGGGTAAAACATTTCCTTGAACTGTCAAAGGTGCGTAATGAAGCCTATGGCATACAAGGAGTCATTGTAGAGCGGCAAGCAAAACAAGGCAGTGATCAGATTATTCGCATGTATTCGGATTCATCCTATGAAAAACGTAAGAATATATAAAGACGACATCAGAGTGCATATGTTACGCAGCCTGTTTTTTACAGATACGGTTCTTGTGGGTGTGAGTTCACTGATCATCGCCAGTATTTTATATCTAATTTTTCACTATGTGCTCCACGTTTTCAATTGGGGCTATTTTATTTCATCTCTCGTCGTAACAGTCATATTCTTTGTGACATTTATTACCCAGCGAATAGACAACCAGCCAATCTATAAAATCGCGCGTCGTGCCAGTATGTTCAAAACGACAAAAAAACAACAAAGATATCGTGACCTTGAACCATATTTTGTCGATTTCACCATCCAGGATAATCATATTATCCGTAAAGGATCAATCGTTCGAATGTATGAAGTTGAGCCCTTCGACATTGCACTTCTAAACGATCAAGATCGAGAACATTTCTTTGTAAAATTAAAACAAGCGATCCATACGCTCCCTTCCCAAGTACAGTTTATCGTCCGTAAAGGAAAAGCGACCAGTAGTGACTATTCACGACACTTCTTCTCACTGTATGACTCTTCAAACGAAAAACGGGAACCGCTTATTTCCCGCTATGTAGAAGACATGAAACGACTTCTTGACGAAGAAACATTTTTGGTTACCCGGCATTATGCAGTCTTTTCAGTTGCTTGTACGACAACTAAACCGAATGAAAAAATCGAAGCGATGAAAAAACTGAATGATACAGGCCTGCGCTTTGCCGCCTCGCTTTCACAATGCAATATCTCGGCTCGACCACTTGAGAGTGAACAGTTAATGGAGTTTGCCAAATTAACACTACGATGAACATGACACATATAAAGCAAGGTGTTCAAAACGAAGCCAAGCGCATCTATACAAACATGCGTAATTTTTCACTTAGCCGTATACTGCAGACCCGTGTAGAGGATCTTTCGTATGAAACAGAACAACATACCTTTGAACTTAATAAGTTGAAGCGGGAATATGACCTGATTAGCAAGAAAAATGAAGGATTACAGCGTATTGAGCAGCACTTCTTCAATGGTGAACCACAACTGGCTCAGAATGCCCTCACAATGACGCTACGCGAGGAGATCAGACGGCTGATGGACATTGTGACGGCTCAGCAAGAATCTATAGAAAAATCACCGTTTATGAGCAGTGAGATACCTACACTTCGTAGACCTCACTTTGTAGGGAGTAAAAATCCGATGAAGCTAATCAAAAACTACGTCAGGTTTCAAAAAGAGCTGAAAACGTATAAAACTGCTATTTCTCACAGCAATAGATCAGAATTCCATGTAACTGTTGAAAAACAGGGTGATGACCTAAATATCGTGCGTGATGGCAGCAAATCATACAAAAGTGAATATCTCAAAGAGCACAATTCCTATTTACAGGTCGGAGAAAAAGTAAAACGGTTCTACTATCTAGCCGATATTCCGGCCTATTTGAGCCCGTATATATTTTTCCGGCTACTCACCTCATCATTGCCGTTTACCCTCAGTATTTTTATGGAACCATCCCCCAGCAGTGAGCTTCTTAAAAAAGCCAGACAACGAATGTCAGTACTCGAAATGCAACAGAACGAACGACTGAAACAAGGAAAAGGAAGAGATCAGCAACTTGATAAAAACATAGAAGAGGTCATGAGTTTTATTGATGAACTCGTCCATGAAGCAGAAAAGGGTATCATCTATTCGTTGTATGTTCAATTAGAGGCAGATAGTGTCAATGAACTCACAGAGCTTCATAAACAATTACAAAATATTGCAGGGTCAATGGATATTACGTTTAATCAATATACGTTCGGACACAAAAATGCATTTAAAAACTTTTTCCCATTCGCGATTGATCATGTAAAAGAAAATAGAGTCTTACAATCAACTGCGGCTTCATACCTGATGCCATTTGTTTCAAAGCAGCTCCGTGATCCAGACGGCATCTTTATGGGTGTTAACGCCTATGATAACTCACTTGTATTTATTGATCCGTTCACTTCACGAAACAATAACGTCAATATTTTCGGTGTTTCCGGTTCAGGAAAGAGTGTCACGGCAAAAATATTGATGAATAGGCTCTATATGCGTGGCGTGCAAATTCTTGTCATTGATCCAGAAGGAGAATACGTCAACTTAGCACGAGCATTAGGAGGAGAAGTTATTCAGTTCTCCAGAGAAAATGGGATCAATCCATTTTTTATAAGCAGTACGAAAGAAAATGATATTTTAGATCATATCTCAACACTAAAAACATTCTTCAAATTCTTTATTGCTCCCAGTCATTATGACGGTGCATTACTCGATGAAAAGTTGATCGCACTCTACGACACAGGGTCACCGAACTTTGATAATCTCCTCGCGCTGCTTGGTGATCATCCAATTGCAAAAGATTTAAGTGTGCTATCAACAGGAAGTTTACGTGGTGTTTTTAACTCAACACGAAGACTAGAGCTTGAAAGCGATATTATCGTTCTTGATCTGCATGATCTGAAAAAAGATGAAAAACGCGATCCAGCTATGTATCTACTCACTGCATTGGTCTGGAATTTAGTCAACAAACACAATGAGAGAAAGCGGGCATTATTTATTGATGAAGCGCATAAGCTTTTAGTTGACCCTGATGTTGCAATCTTTTACAGAGAGCTTGTCAAACAGGCTCGAAAACGAAATGTTGGAGTAATATCTGTCACTCAAGATGTAGAAGATTTCTTACACAATGAGTACGGTAAAACAATTATTACCAACTCTGAAACAAAAATTCTTTTGAAGCAATCGTATGCAACGTTATCTGATATAGGAACAATTTATCCTATGACCGATGAAGAAAAGCAACAGTTAGGACACTTGGGGATAGGTGAAGTAGTCCTCTTTAGGGAAAATGAACACGTGCGATTAAATATTGTTGTGTTGCCGTTTGAGAAACAATTAGTGTTTACGAATCCTGCTGAACCCTATGAATCTTCTTAAATATGCAACAACTGCACGAAAAGTCAAAAACGATCCTTTTGGTTTTCTGGC
>CAYXCP010000064.1:0-6720 GCA_964463455.1 uncultured Gammaproteobacteria bacterium | reverse complement strand
AAATGTGCTGGTTGGTTTAATAAATTTAGGTCGTTCAAACCAGAAATCATGATGTATACATGAGGTAGGCGTTTTAAACATATCGAGTACGCGCAGAAATGCCGTAGTTGCCGGCAGATTAAACGCATGTGAAAACATGTTATGTATAAATAGAATGTCGGGTGGGTTCGATTTCCATAAGGGAATCAGTTTGTTAACTATCTGTTCTTCAAGAGTGCGATATCGTTCTTCGAGCTCACTGTCAGATAGTGATTGCTTAACAAACATCTGTTCTTTCAAAAAGACAGCCTCCTTATAATTAAGTTGTAGCTCAGGTATAATGCGTGCGTTTGGACGATGTAATCCATCGAATCCAGTTATAAATGAGACAGTTCCACCTAATTGTTGAGATACGCGAGCGCGCTTTTCAATCTCAAGACTTACACCATCTCTTTCTCCCGTCAAATAATGAGCTATAGCAATATTGAGTGAACGCATAGTAATGAGTATAGCACTCAAATGTAAGAGCTTTAGCTGTGCAATTTAGCTATGAATACTGTAGAATGATATGATTAACGTTGAAAATTATTCACATAACTTATGGCAAAAACAGCACTAATAACCGGTATTATGGGACAGGACGGTCCTTATCTTGCAAAATTTTTGATAGAAAAAGGATACAAAGTGTATGGCATGACACGCCGTTATTCTAATCCTAATTTTTCAAATATTGAGTATTTAGGTATCGGTGATCAAATTGAATATGTTGAAGGTGATTTAACTGATGAATCATCACTTTTGAATATCATAAAATCTGTACGTCCAAACGAAGTCTATAATCTTGCTGCACAGTCATTTGTAGGATCGTCATGGGAGCAGGCAAAATTAACAACTGAAATTAATGCACTTGGCGTTCTTTATCTCCTCAATTCAATTAAATATTTTTCACCTACAAGTAAGTATTATCAGGCATCTACTTCTGAAATGTTTGGCGTATCGCATGATGACGGATTCCAGGATGAAAAAACATTTTTCCATCCTCGTAGTCCATACGGCATTTCTAAAGTATATGCATACTGGATGACTGTCAATTTCCGCGAATCCTACAACATGTTCACATGCAATGGTATTCTGTTTAATCATGAATCACCATTAAGAGGTATTCAGTTTGTAACTCGAAAAATCACAGATGGTGTTGCACGCATTAAACTTGGACTATCTGATGAACTACACTTAGGAAATCTTGAGCCACGTCGTGACTGGGGATTTGCCGGTGATTATGTTGAAGCCATGTATCTTATGCTTCAACAGGATAAGCCAGATGATTACGTTGTTGCAACAGGCAACAACCACAGTGTTGAAGACTTTGTAAAAGCAGCATTCAGTGCAGCAGACATCGAAGATTGGCATAAATACGTCAAAATTGATCCACGCTTTAAGAGACCAGCAGAAGTTCCTAATCTAAAAGGTCGACCTGATAAAGCTTTCAAACTACTTGGCTGGAAACCTAAAGTAACATTCGAAGAACTAGTGAAAATGATGGTTGAAGCTGATCTCAAAAGACTCGACACAAAAACAGTATAACTAGCATTGAATAAGATAGCTAAATCATCTACTATCTAATATATGCTAGATGAGTCTGTCTCGCGAGGCGGTATGGAAAATCAACAGAATAAACAGGAACGCCCTGATACTGTTGTTGAACCTCATGAAAAAAAAGGAATGTCTTATGACAAAGCTTTCACATTCGCGCACAATCTCATGCGTGAGCTCAAAGGTGAAAAAGCAGCACAAGATGAGCCGTCTCCCTGGTCAAAAGCGGCGGAACAACTACAGCCACCCGTAACTCCCGATATTAGTCTTACTTATCGTCGCGCACGTGAAATGTCACGGCAGGTCCGCAATAAACTTCAAACCCTATACACGTACATTAGTCTTGAAGTACACCGTAGAGTATTCGCCGAGGCCCAACAGTTTTTTTTGAAGCGTGCATCAACAGAGCATGTCAGACATCCCGATAGACAGGAGCGCAATGTCACTACAGAGGGTTTTGAAGCATATCTTGCCGCTTCTCCAGAATCTCTTGCTTTTGGTACCAATTTTTCGCTCCTGCTTGAGGGAGACAACGATCCAACGAAACATAATGCCATCGATCGCGCAGCTGCCTTGGTTACTGCGGTCGGACCTGTACGCGATGAAATACAAAATGAGGAATGGGAGCCTGCAGTTGATTCAAGAGGTCATCAACTCGAAATGCGAGGATATAATCGCATATTTAGCAGGCGTCAGCCGGAAAAAAATGCAGATAGTGTTAAAAGCACCATCGATTCGGATCACGTACTGGTTGGTGTACGCGGTGGTTTCTATAAACTCGACCTCAAACATCCTGATGGCACCTATCTCAATCAATACGAGATACGGGCTGCACTTCTTGATATGGCAAATGATAGATACGAGGAAGGAAATGAAGGACCTGGCACCTTAACTGCTCTCCCCCGCCGCGAATGGGCATCAATAAAAAAGAAACTATTGAAACGAGGAAATAATAAAGAAGCATTTCAAGCGTTTGATACCGCTCTTATAACCATTTCGCTCGATCTTGCTGCAGCTCCGCGTGATAAGTCTGAAGCAATTTCACTTGTGCAATATGGAGCTATGAAACACTCGGGAAGAGAAACATTTACCAGCACGAATAGAAGCTTTGAAGGACCATCTATAGTTGTTGCTGGTGACACAACAGCGGGTCTAAACTGTGAGCACTATGGTGGAGATGGCTCCGAATATATGTTCTTTGCAAAAAAACTGGAAGAAAAAGCACAAGCCGTGCATTTTGACTCTAAACATGTAGATACAACAGGAATAGAATCTGCATTTACAGCGTTGTCTTTCGACATCACTGAAGCGGATCTTAAGAGAGGTCTGCAAAATTATAATGAAATTGTTGCAAATCAGTCAATGCAGATAGTTGAGGTCCCGATCAAAAATGCATCAGAATACCCTGATGCTGTTGTTCAGCTGGCAGTGCATTTAACGAAATTTATTGTAAAAGGTAAATCTACGTTTAGTATTGTCCCCGTAAGCGTACGGCATAGACGTAACGGAAGAATTGGTTATACCAGTCCAAATACAAGCAAGATAGAACACTACGTAGATAGACATAAGCGTCTTCATGATAAATCTGGCGACAGTATTTCTCCGACTATGTCTGATGAGCGTGCCGCAAAACTGGTTAAAGGAGCAATCGATAGCATGAAAAATATGGTGAAAGAAGTTAAAGGAGGTACTGCGCCACTTAGTCATATAACCGCATTGGCGGCAGCTATGAGTGGAAGAAGTCTTATGGATCAATTGAGAGGAGAACGCACAGATGCAGGACTTAGATCACGTGCGTGGTGGCTTAAAAAACAGGAAGGTTTCTTTACGGCAGTAGATCCGGGACTTTATTATATGATTCGTGGAGATGTCACCACAAATGGCGGTGCTCAAAAAGGTGTTGAGGCATTTTCAACAATAGCATCTAAGGCAAAAGATGGTATGAGTATTGGCTTTACTTCGCACGACAATAAAATAGCATTTTCAATGCGGTTGAACGGCGAAAGTCAGAAATTATCCGGCGATTATGCATCGATATTGCCTCAGGCTCTTGAATTGGTTCATGAAGATTATTTACGTTCACAGACATTAATACCTGAATGATATGATGCATACAGAAGATTCCTACATCGAAGATTTCATCGCAAATATTGGGGTACTCGATGTAATGATTCTCGATAAAGAAGATAATTATGAACAATACCTTGATGTGTGTGCATCTATCTATAATCAGGTGGAACACGCGCGTCATGTAGAAGCACAGCTTCTTGAATTTACTAAAGAAATGCACGAGCTTGTCCACAGAGGACAGGTTATCTGGTCAGAGGCAGCACGTTATTTCGGGAATATCGCTGCAAAAAAAATAATTCATACCTCTCATGAACTTCATTATCTTGTCGATCAACAGCAGAAAGTATTGGCGGCACGTGAATTACATTTACTTAATGTGCAACCTGCTGATTTTTATGTAGCATTTGGATATGGCGCACTACCTGTTACTCCTCTACTATATGCGTTATCAGAAAAGAGAATAAGCATTGATATATATGTGATAAATAAAGACGAAATGGCCCTTGCCGAATCACTACTCAATCACTTAGGTCTTCAAAATAGAGTAAAGGTGTTTCATATGGTACATAGCCAGCAAAATACGAATCTTGAAAAATATGACGCGGTGATTATCGAACCATCGATTTTTCTTATTGATCAGAAAAACCATTTACACATGGGTGATATCGTTTCTGCGATTGGGAAAAAGCAGAGGCTTCTTGTTAGACATGCGCCACGTGGCACACTTGCACAATTTCTGATTCCGCCTGTTCATGTAAGCTCAGTTCATCAGGCTTTGCATATTGTTGATGCGTATAAGGCAGATAGAGAAACTATATTTGATAGCGTACTTTTTGAGAAACTGTAGTAGTTATGCTAATTGAAACACATCTTTTTCAAGATGCCGTGCTAGAAGTTGAGCGAACGCGTTATTCCGTTCAAGCAGATGTCCTTCATTCACTACTTGAATAGCTTTTGGATCTGTAAGAAGATTATTGTTATCAACAAGAGTGTCTTTTTTGGCCAACCATATACGTTTTATAAAATCTTTATTTGTAATTTGCCTGACTTCATCTTTAGAATAATGATTGCCCCATAGATCCTGTAAATTTCGTATCATAGTCCTTACATCTGTACGGCGTGCCTGCTGCATAAATATATCCTCTGGTTTTAAACTAAGGAGAGGTCCAAGATAATTTACTATTCCTTTTGTAATTCGTTCTGAAGTCACTTGTGTTACTCTCCTGATAGGTAGATGATCAAGAGTATTTCTAATACGAAGTAAAAGAGGTGTAAGTGCAGGAGTAAGTCTGCCCACGGAAGTTATTTTATGCATTTGAAAGGCAGGTGCTGTGAGTTCAATAACAATATCTACTCCGTACTTTTCTTTTATGTCTGTTACAAATTCTCCGGATACTTGTGATGATGCCCATCCTCCCATCGAATGACCAATAATTACGAGTTTACCTTTTTTACCTCTCGCATGCATATCGGCAGCCATTCTCTCAGCAGTGGCTTCGATTACCCGTGGATAATTATGCATATTTAGAGCATCAAGTTGATCGGGTCCTACCGATTCCAGGTCATCGCTTTGATTTGTAGCATAACCCGGAGGTTCAACTGCATATGTACGAATATTGCCATTTAGCTGATTCATTACTTTATCATGGTAATTAAGATGCTCTCTTCCACCCGTTTCAGATACAATATCTTTTTGTCCACATACCCACCCATGTGCAAATAGTACTGCGTTTTCTGTCTCGTCAGTGCTTTCCTTTATATCTTCATCATGTTTATATTCTGTGTAATATACGCGTACTGGCTCAATGCGCGCGTTATTATGAAGATTTAATCTATCTGTTATACAGTCGACAGTTATAAAATGCTTTTCAGCTATGGTACGTTTTAATTCTGCCGTCTGGACTATTTCCTCAGATGGAAGTACTATTGTTGGGCAATGATCAAGTTCTGCACCTACGTGTAATTTCAGTTTTTCGCGTACCGCATTCATTGCTTCCTGATCTTCCCACCAATGATCTTTATTTGACATAGATGGTATTCCCTGCAACACGTTTCGATCAGTGAGGTAGATTGGAGGTTCAGATTTAAATTGTGTGGGAGGTCTTTCTAGGACTTCACTGGACATACATTCATTATAGAAAGAATTCTACTTTTTTGTATCGTTGGTTAGTAGTGATATGAATGCTCCCTGGAATATGCCCGCTTCATATACGAGCTGAAACAAAACGAATGACGGTTCCTTATACGCAGCTGCATTTCTCAGACCTTTTATAAAAGCCAGAAATGCATTAGATCGTACCATCGCTGCTACACTCCCCGCTTTTCCACCTTTATACCGTCGCTTACCTATCCACTGTGCTGCATTATACACATCATCTAATGTATCAGGATTGTAATGGTAGTAGATCGCACCTGGTGCATTTTTTGCTTTGTACTGAAGCTTTTCTGCAAGAGACCAGGTATCTGTATATCCTGTGTTATCAAACCCTCCTACTTTCATAAATTCTGACTTTAATATGGCTCTGAAATCATCACCCTCATCAGAATCCTGGGGAATACGCATTTTGTCAGGAAGTGGTGGATTGTTGTTTCTGTTATAGCATCGTGCAATCGGGTTATCCCAGTTTTTTACAAACTCGAGTTTGGAAAATGTTCCTTTTACCTTATTTGCATTAATAGGTGCGACTAGTTTTTCAATAAAATCCGGCTCAAATTCCATATCGGCATCCAGGAAACTCAGTATCTGCCCGGATGCTCTTTTAACAGCGGCATTGCGCGATTTTGCAGTGCCCTGATGGTCCATGCGCATATATATAACCTTCGAGAATTCTTTAATATATAGTGGTGTTTTGTCTGTCGAACCATCATCAACCACAATTATTTCGAGTGGTTTATATGTTTGATTAAGAAGTGATGAAATACATTTTGAAATATGGCGCTCTTCGTTGTAACAGGCGATAATAACAGAGACTTTATACTGGTTCATACATGTCATCCTGGCTTGTCCAGGATCCGGATTCTGGATGCGTCCTCGACTTCGTCGAGACTTACCAGAATGACGGATAATAACTATTTTAA
>CAYXCP010000063.1:0-6740 GCA_964463455.1 uncultured Gammaproteobacteria bacterium | reverse complement strand
AGCACACGGATTTTGATCAGTTTTTCACGCATAATTGCGTGTTTTACTTTAAAAAGACCGTTTATCTGGTTGACCATAAGGGCTGAGTCTGAATAAACCTGAATAGATGTAACTTTGATTACGTGGTTCTGGAGCATTTCATGTACTTTTTCGAGCGCAAAAATAAGAGCGTTATATTCAGCTTCGTTATTTGTAGCTACACCAAGGGCAACACCCTGTTTATGGAGGAGTTTACCATTCTGGTAAATTAAGTATGCGCTTGCTGCCTGACCGGGGTTATTGAGTGATCCACCGTCTGTAAATATGGTTAGTTCCATACCCACATTATAACTGACCTAGCTTTTCTTTGCGTTCGGTTTCCTCTTTTACGAGGTTAAGGAAACGTTCTGTTGAAGAAAGTCTTCTATGACCGACCACTTTGGCGATATATTCAAGTGAAGCACCGCCTATGAGCTGGTGAGCTATAAAGGTATTTCGTAAGTCATTTACTGTAGAATTTTCGATTCCTACCTCACGGAAACAGCGGTCAATGATCTGACGAATGTTTCTTATAAGGAGTGAATGTCCTGTTCTGGTAATGAAAACGTGTGTGTCAGCTGCTTCTGGACGTATTTTAAGATAGTCTTCCAGAGCTTTTTTAGCTGGTTTGTTCAGAGGAACATCACGTTCAATATTCTTGCCGTAAGGGCTTATATGTAATGTATTTTCTTTTACATCAGACAGGTGGAGTTCTGCGAGTTCGCCGATTTTAATACCGGTTTGAAGCAGAATTTCGACTAATGCATAGGTTCGTGGATCTTCTTTAGCTAAATCACGAAGTGCACGATACTCAAGCTTACTTAAGATACGTGGAGGTGTCTGTGTGTATTTGGGATGTGCAATATCGAGAGATGGATTCTGATCAATAACACCTTCGTTTTTCAGATATCGGAAGAAGGTTCTTATGGAATTGAGCTTACGAGAAGCTGATTTCTTTGTATAGCTTTCTTTAAGAAGCTTAGCTATAAAGCCGTCTATATCTTCTTTTTTTATCTCACGAACGTCAGTCTTTTCCTGAGTCGTTAAAAAGCCCACGAATTGCTCGAGGTCTTTCTTGTATGCAATAATAGTGTGTTGTGATTTGCCCTGACTCTTGAGATGGTTGATAAACTTTTCAAGAAGGGACGGTAATAAATAATTGTCCATAATTAACCTATAATATATCACACCGAGATCAATTATTCAAGCAGAAATAAATATTCAGATTCAGCTTGTCTTACCAGGTAAAACCTGCGAGGATCTCTAGCTTGACTGAATCTGTGGTTTTTAGTAAACTTAAGATATATTATCATTTCTCGTATATTATGGCTGTTTTATCAATAAATAAAGATCAGTTCCAGAAAGAAGTTGTAGAAAAAAAAGGACTTGTCATGGTCGATTTCTATGCAGATTGGTGTGGACCGTGTAAGCTAACCTCTCCAATTATAGAAGAACTCTCAGAAGAGCATTCAGACGTGTCGTTCGTTAAGGTAAACATTGATAATAACCAGGAATTAGCTTCACAATACTCTGTTTTCTCCATTCCCACCTTTATTGTATTTAAGGATGGTAATCTTGCTACTCAGTTTGTGGGTGCCATGGGTAAAGAAGGCTTTGAAGAACAGCTAAACAAAGCTAAAATGGGGTGATTACCTTCCTAAAAATCCTCGTATACTACGATGTGCTCGTATGATATGTTTATGTGATTGGTTTATGATATATTGTGCGAGCGTTGCAAGCCATCGGTAAGACGAATCTACAGGCGCATTGAGTCCAGCAGGTATCTTAGCTTCATCAACAGGAAGCTTCAGGTCTTTATATGTAGAAAAGGAGGGTGTTGCAGTAGAAACAACACCAGCTTTTTTAACCAGATCAGGAACATTTACGGTATCTGGCTTGACATCTACTATCTGAGAAACGCTTTTATCTTCAATAGTATGTTCAACAGTCTCGGCTAAATCAACGGTCTCAGTTGGGGGTGAAGCAGGCATAAATTCCTTATTCGGCGAACCATTCTGTTCAAGATGGTATTTTCTGATAAGGTCATGGATTGGTGTGAAGTTACGTGCGACCATATAGTCATTATATACAAATAATTCTATTTTGCATATTTCGCACATGGGAATTCGTATCCACACGTACACTGCTTAGTCCACTCGCTTATAGGTTTATGGGTTTCATCAGCAAATGTCTTGTTACAGACGACTACATCACCTTCTATAGTGAGTTTGCCTGGGCAATGATAATGCCCATCATTTGGCTTGCCACACTGATCACATAAATTACCAAATATTTCTTGAGAAGATGTCACAGGCATCCACCTTTCATAAGGGATGCCACTTTGTACGAGTTGAGTGAGCTGCGATGGAGTATAAAACGTCCCCTGCTCTCCTTCGATAGCTGGACAACTGCCTCCACCCTGCACAAGAGCTTCTCGTTGTGCATAGAACATCATAAGAAGTTGTTCTTGAACGCTTTTATCATCGACTTCATTGAATATACGCTCAATTTCCGGTGCTAGTTGGCCGTTGCCCGAGACAACACTCTTAATATCCACGGCCCGGTTGTAGATCATGGTTAACATCTTCATAAGCTCCCGGTCACCTCTTTTTATGAGCTCTTCAGGTGATAAGTAGGAATATTCGATAACTTTTGAAGCATATTGCTGTACCCATGACTGTAATTGTTTTTTTGTTTCAGCCTTAAAGCGCTCAGCCTCAGCTAATGCCTGTGGATCTACATGTGCCATTTTCATAATGTCCTGTACGTCCGCATCCGGATTATCCGACCTATATATAATAGGATGTTCCAGCATTTCCTGAGCTGTGATATAAGGAACAGGTTCAAGAGTTATACGCTGCATAATCTGAGTACTTTCGTCCACGGTTCCTTTTTGCTCTTTGTACCTCACTATTTTCTCAGTTACTTTTCTGGTTCCATCAGGCAGCTCATCATTTGTGAATATGAATGCAAACCCATAATCACCAAAATAGGCAGGTGAAAGTTTTACACCTACCGCTGATCTATTATCTTCTGTATTAGCATCATCCTGCATTGCGTGTGTGATTTTATCCATACCCACCAAATCAGATCGTTCTCTACTTCCAAAAGGAGACATTTCTGCGGCTCTAAGCATAGTTTCTCTGATATCGGTTCTGGCATACTCCATGCGCCCATCTCTTAAAAGGAAAGAAAGTTCGTCATACGGAACTTTTCCTACAAATTCATTCAGAAATTTATATATATTTTCAGAATAATAGAACATCATTTCAGGATAGAGTTCATTAAAAGGAATTTCCGGATGCTCACGTCGTAGTTCTTTAAGAAAATTAACCTCATTCAGAGGACTGTAATATTTCGAGATAGGTTCGCTCGCACCTCTGATTTCAAGAGTCGGTTCAGGAAGTTCCTTCGCAAATGTACTGAATGTGTGTGATGGAGGTGCTTCGCGGATTGTGTATTCTGTCTGGTCACGACGGTCGATGGCCGCAACCTCTGTTTGAGGATATGACATAAGATCCCTGCTCGGGGTGTTTTTGAAGAATATGGCAGGTATTCGGACTTAATTTGGACGATAGACATTCGACTATAGTCTATAGACTGTAGTCTGTCGTCCAATCTTACCGCTGCGGCACAGTCACTGAATTACACAGTGTTCCCTTTTAGTATGTTTGTCTTCTCATGGTGACAGGTACCATAATGACAAAGACCATATTCTGGAAAATTTAAGTAACGAACGTATTATACCTTTTTTACAGCTAATTTAGGTGTGTGTTTAGCAATAATTCGTTCAACATACGAGTATCCATAAAATAGCGCATAGGTATAGACCAAATCTCCCATCAATGTATTCCTGAGAAAAGGCAATCCCATCACATATGCCTGGAATAGTCCTGAAATATCATGAACATACATAGATGAAGTAAGCCATACGCCAAAGTTTGTAATAGCGAAGAAGATAAGTGATGATAGTGTTCCGACAGCGGCCGTTTTCAGAACTGTATATTTTTGCAGAAACTGACCAAGAAAAACCGTGATTACAAAACTCCCATACACAAACAACATAGTCGAGTGAAACCCAATAACCATATCAGAAAGAAATATCACAGTAAGAGGGAGAGCGTATGCTTTCCATCCTTTAAGTGAAGAACCAGAATAAAGAGCAAGAGCTGCAACAGGAGTAACGTTTGGTAGATGGGGCATTATTCTCATGAATACAGCAAGAATAATAATTGCTGTGATCGATATGTTTTTCGTTAATATGTTTCTATTTTCCATTCTATTTTGTCTGCAGGACGTAATATATAACTACCAGCACCTACTTGAGCCTGTTTGCCATTTACATAAAACGCCCAGAATTCATGTTTACTTCTATCAGCTGCACGATCATTAATTGACGTTACAAAAGCATCTTTACCTGTACCAATCATCTCGACTTTATTTGTTTTGGTTAATAACGCAAGTGCTGTCTGATTTGATTGTATCTCTACAATTTGTTCATGAGGTGGTGCAGGGCTTATGAGTACAAACTGGGTTACTGTGACCACGTTAGTGTCCGAATTATCAGTTTTTGGCTTAAGAGTATTTTGCGAAGTCTGGTAATACAGGATACCACCCAAAATTCCAATAAGAATAACGATAATAAGAACTGTATTTTTCTTCATTACGTTACAACCTCCTCTCCTTCAGTATAGTACCGAGCCAGAACAAACATGTAGTCAGATAACCGATTAAGATATGCAATACATGTTGAATCTGCTGAAATCTCAACAAGAGATCTTTCTGCGCGACGACATATAGTGCGAACAACATGACAATATCCGGAAATAACACCACCTTGAGGAAGAATGAATCGGGTAAGAAGCTTTAGTTTTTCTTCTATCTCATCAATTTTTTTCTCCATACCTGCGATTTTTTCATTTAGAGAATCTTTTCCGGGAGCTCCCGCAAGTTCACCCATGATGATATACAAATCTGTTTGAATAGAAGTAAGATACATTTTGCTTTCGTTATCAGTAACGTGTGCGATTAACAAACCTAAGAAGCTGGTTAATTCATCTATCGTTCCATACGCGGCAACACGCGCATCACTTTTTGAAATGCGCGTGCCGCCAAACAGAGATGTTTCACCCTTATCTCCTGTTTTTGTATATATCTTAACCATAGTTAACAGGCAGAATATCCGCATGTATAACATTTTTTACACCCTTCCTCATGTGCGAGTGTTGAGTTACCACATTCAGGGCATAGATCAAAAATAGCTACAGATTTTGTTGGGGCGGCTGCTACGAGAGCTGGCTGAACTGTCTGTCCAACAAGCTGCGCTTCACTTTTCTGTGTATGGCCATTGCCGTTTGTTGTAACTGAGACTTGAATATCTGGTTTATTCAGAATGAAATGCATGGTGAGTACTTTGGCAATAGCATCAGGTAAGCTTCCAATACGATCTTTACCAAATCCGATTGATCGTGAGCCGCCAATACCCTGCAATTGATCTATCACAACCTTTACACGCTCGTGAGGTGGAAGATGTGATGAGAATCGGAGTGCAACTGATATCACACGACCCATTCCTTCAGCCATAGCATTCACATCTGTTCCTGCTTTACCGACAGTGATAAATACTTCATGTGGTTCTCCATCACCGTTTGTATTAATAGTGATAAATGCAGTGCCAACAGGTGTACCGATTTTATAGGTTGATCCGTGAACAACCATTGGTCGTGGTCTGACTTTATATTCTGCTGTTTTGGCTTTTTCTTCAGGCTTCTTTTCTTCGATACGTGAAAGTACTCCCTGTCGTGAGCCATCGCGCATATATGCGATACCCTTAAGCCCCAGATCATATGCGAGGTTATATAATCTCTTCACATCATCGACTGTATGAGCATTTGGTGCATTTACTGTCTTTGAGATGGAAGCATCGACATATTTCTGAATGACTGCCTGTACTTTGACGTGATCCTCAGGTGAGAGATCATTTGCGGACACAAACCATTCAGGTCTTCTAACTTTTCCGGCTTCGAGTTCTGCCCCATGTCTTTTATACCATTCTTCGTACAAATGGTGACGTATCACGTGCTCACCAATTCTATCGCGGCGAATAAATTCGAATTCATACACTGGTTCAATACCCGATGTTGTGTTAGCCATTAAGGATGTTGATCCTGTTGGGGCTTGCATCAGAATAATTGAGTTACGGATACCGTTGTCGGCAATATTCTTCTGGATTTTTTCAGGCAGCTGTTGGATAAATTTACCTTTACCATACATCTTTTTATCGAACTTTTTGAAAGAACCTTTTTCCTTTCCAATATCTGAAGATGCCTGATAGGCTTCATCGCGGATGATCTTATATACCTGCTCACAGAACTCAAGAGCCTCATCCGACCCGTAGCGCATATGTAACCTGATGAGTGTGTCACCAAGACCCATGGTACCAAGACCTATGCGGCGTTCGCCTTCATACTGTGTTTTTCGAATACCTTCAAACACATAGGGATCCATTTCAACTACATTATCCTGGAAACGGACAGCTGCCCGTACAACCTTTTTCAATCCGTCAAAATCAAACTTGGCTTTTTTATCAATATCATTTCCTCTTACGAGAGCTGACAGATTAATTGAACCAAGATTACAGACACCCCATGGTGGAAGACCTTCTTCTCCGCATGGATTTACGCAGTTAATGCGATTCCAGTAATAGTTGTTGTGCATTTTGT
>CAYXCP010000062.1:0-6746 GCA_964463455.1 uncultured Gammaproteobacteria bacterium | reverse complement strand
GTTTTTCTCTTGACTAGATGGTTCCTGTTCCCTATAATTAAACATGGAAACACACCACACATCCAAACGTCAGCTCGCAGAACTTCACTTTCATCTTGGTCAGTCCGTTCAGCCACATATACTCTGGAGTGTAGCTCATGAACAGGGCATCAAACTCCCGACAAAAATGTACTGGGACTTTTTCGACCTCATTACTCTCAACAAACCCAACGTAACGTGGGAAGATTATCATAAATTATTTCACTGGACAGAACTTATTCAGTCCTCGCCTACTGCACTCGAGCGATCGGTATACGAAGTCATTACCGGAGCATATCGCGCTAATAACATAACGCTCATGGAACCTTCGTTTAATCCTATGTTTAGAAACAGAGGCGGCGAACATGATCTTGATCATGTCATTCTCGCTGCTCTTCGAGGTATGGAACGTGCACTCATCGAATTTCCGAACATAAAAGCTGGCCTCGTTCTCGGACTTGATCGCAGACTTTCTATTGAACAGAATACGATTATCGTTAAAAAAGCTGTTAAATATCATAGTCGCGGCATCGTAGGTATTGATATTGCAGGCCCAGACAAAGAAGGCTTCAGATATGAAGATTACACCAATCTATATCACGAAGCACAAGAAGCAGGTCTTAAAACTACAGTTCATACAGGAGAAGAGGGAACACCCGAAGAGATGGCCCATGTGCTCAGAGTACTTCCATTAAATCGAGTAAATCATGGTATCAAAGCAGCAGAGTCTGTCGAACTTATGAAGGAAGTAGTCAGGAAAGATCTCACGCTTTGTATCTGTCCGACTTCAAATTTGAAAATCGGGTTAGTAAAAGACTGGCAAGATTATAAACGAGTAGTAAATACCTTTTTTGACAATGGTGTAAAGCTCTGTATCAATACCGATAACCCAGCCATGCATCAATTAGGACTAAGAGAAGAAATACAGCTACTTGTAGACAACAATGTACTCACAGAAGAGCAGGTAGATAAAACAACTAAATGGGCATTTGAAGCATCCTTTATTAATTTACAAAACACCGATGAAAACCTTTACCTCTGAGGAAAAATTTGCGGGTCACGGCATCACATTCGATGACGTATTACTCGTTCCCGGTTACAGTGATTTTTTACGTTCTGATATTTCGCTTACAACAAAACTTACTCGGGATCTTTCAATTGATGTACCCCTGGTCTCAGCACCTATGGACACAGTCACAGAAAGTAAACTGGCAATCGCACTTGGCGCGATGGGAGGACTTGGTTTCATTCACCGCAACATGACTGTCGCAAATGAAGCACAGGAAGTAAAAATAGTAAAAGATGCAGGATATAAAGTTGGCGCAGCAATCGGCGCAAGCGAAGGATATGAAGATCGCATCAAAGCACTCGTCGCAGCAGGTGTCGATGTTATTATTCTCGACTCTGCACATGGATTCGATATCAAAGTAATAACCACACTCAAGGCTATCAAACAGATGTACCCACAGTTACAGGTGATCGCAGGTAATATTGCCACCTATGAAGGGGCAGTTGCTCTTATTAAAGCAGGTGCTGATGGACTCCGCATTGGTATGGGACCAGGCGCCATTTGCACAACCCGTATCATTTCCGGCATGGGTGTCCCTCAGATTACCGCAGTACTTGAAACATCACGTGCCGCAAAAGAACATGGTATTCCCGTTATTGCTGATGGCGGTATTAAATATTCAGGTGACATGGTAAAAGCATTTGCCGCAGGAGCAAGTACCGTGATGATGGGTAGTTATTTTGCCTCATGCGAAGAAGCTCCCGGCGATGTTGTTGAGCTCGAATCGCATCAGGTTCCTCGCCGTTTCCAGAGTATTTTTAACGACAAAACAAAAACATATACATTTAAATCATATCGCGGCATGGGTTCGATTGGCGCCATGAAAAAAGGTGTAGAAATAAAATCTGAAGATGAATTTCATGGCAAAAGTTATAAAGATCGCGTACTTGTTGCAGAAGGTGTAGAAGGACTCGTACCTGTCCGCGGCAATGTAAAAAGTCTGCTGGATCAGGCTATTGGAGGCATTCGCTCAGGTATGTATTATGTCGGTACAAAAACAATTGCAGAACTTCAGGAAAAAGGAACATTTATGCAGATTACTCATGCATCACTTATCGAAAGTCATCCACACGATTTACTCGTTACAAATGGCGGCGAAAATTACATGTAACACCCCTGTCATCCCGGCCAAGACTCAACATGAGCCGGGATCCAGAAATTAATATTAACTATGATACTCATCATCGATTTCGGATCACAAACAACACATCTTATCGGCAGACGTATTCAGGAACTGGGAGTAATAACAAAGATCGTATTGCCTGAACATGCTGCTGAAGCACTTGCTGAAAAGCCAATGGGTATTATACTATCTGGAGGCCCCGCATCAGTATATGAAGATGGTGCTCCGCTTGTCGATGAACAATTTTTGACAACAGGTACTCCAGTACTCGGTATCTGTTATGGTCATCAGTTATTAGCACAGCAACTTACAGGTGGAAAAGTGAAACCGGGGAACATAAAAGAGTTTGGCCCTGCATTGCTCCAGATACACAATCATGATGGGTTATTTAAAGGAGTCCCGCCAGAATTCACCGTATGGATGAATCATGGTGATGAAGTTGCCATGCCTCCGCTTGAAGCAAAAGCCACTGCCGTTTCAGGAACAATTAACATAGCGGCAATGGAAGATCCAGGACATCGTATATACGGCGTCCAGTTTCATCCAGAAGTAGTACATACACAGTTCGGTGACCAGATTCTTCAGAATTTTCTTACCATCTGTGGCGAATCTATTCAGAAACAGGAATTAAATACACAGTATGTCGAAACAATGATTCAGGATATTCGTGATTCAGTACTCGATAAAAAAGCAATATGTGCATTATCGGGAGGCGTTGATTCTTCTGTCGCAGCACTACTTGTGCATAAAGCGATTGGAGCAAACCTTACATCCGTATACATCGATTCAGGACTCATGAGATATGATGAAACAAGACTTCTAACCGAAGTATTTAAAAAGCATTACGACATGCCTGTTGCGATTATCGATGCTAAACATGATTTTGTACGCGCACTTGCGGGAGTAACCGATCCCGAAACAAAACGAAAAATAATTGGTAAAACATTTATCGAATTATTTGAACGGGAGGCTGAAAAAATCGGTGCCACATTCTTGGTACAAGGCACTATATACCCGGATGTGATCGAAAGCATGGGAACGAAACATAGCAAGAATATAAAAAGCCATCATAACGTAGGTGGTCTTCCAGAAGAAATGAAATTCACTCTCATCGAGCCTCTTCGCGCTTTTTACAAAGACCAGGTTCGCACTATAGGATCTCTCTTGGAGCTTCCGAATGAAATAACTCAGAGACAACCTTTTCCAGGCCCAGGTCTTGCAATCAGAATCATTGGCGAAGTCACTCATGAAAAGCTCGATTTGTTACGTCATGCAGATGCCATCGTACGTGACGAAATAGAAAAATCAGGGATAAAACTCTGGCAGGCATTCGCGATTTATACAGGTATCAAAACAACAGGGGTACGTGGTGATAACAGAGCATATGGTGACACTATTGCACTTCGTGCAATTGAAGCAACCGATGCGATGTCGGCACACTGGGCACGACTTCCCTATGAGCTTCTTGATGCTATTTCAACACGCATAGTAAACGAGATACCTGAAGTGAACCGTGTCGTGTATGATATTTCGAATAAGCCGCCGGCAACAATGGAGTGGGAATGAGTTACCTAAGTTTGTCATGCCCGACCTGATCGGGCATCCATGGATACATAGATACCCCGTCGTGCTGTAACTCGCGAGGGATGACATTATTTTTATCTGCTAAATCCAAGATTAATTCTTCCTAGTTGCTGAAAATTCGCAGGATCGGATGATATATGTCCGGTAAATACATCACGTGCGATGAGCGATCCCCCCGTAATCATCGGTTGCTCCGAGTGATTACGTAACTGATCGGGTGTTCCGAGTCTTCTCATCATAACATGTATGTATGGGTCCAGATCTACTATGCCAGCTATGGCACCTGGTATTGTAGAATATCCACCTGATATCTGCGGCGCTGTTGCAAATCGATCAATACCTGTCGGATTAAATGTTCCCCAGTTTACGATTGAATCGTATAGAACTATGTTATCTGCGCCTCTATCTATGATGGCTAGTCCCGAAGTGGTGATAACACGTGCTCCCGGCATCTGATGATAAAATGACATAAGTTGGTCAAATCGATCAGGATCTCCATCGTGTTTATCAAACGCAAATGTTTCATCACCGGCAGATAAAAAATGGGTAGAGTCTGTAACTACCATTCGACGTGATGCATCTTCGTGTGTTTCGTGATAGCCCAGAAGAGGCTCTGCTTTTACCATTGCTTTGAGTACGGAATACCACTTACGATCATGTAAGACTACTCCATTCCTGTTTTCGATATCATCTCGTCTTTCTGCTTCATCGATGATAGATAGTGCATCTGGATGTGCATATTGAGGAGTTCCTGTTTCACGCGCGAGCACGCGTTTGACGTGTCCATTGGTCGCGACTGCAACATCGTAAGGGTCAAAAGGATGATATCCAGCTTCAATTCTTTGTGACATGATAAAATAAATGATGATGGTCATTCTGGTAAGTCTGGCTTTGCCAGACGCATCCAGAATCTGGATCCTGGACAAGCCAGGATGACACTAACGTGTCAATTGTATCAAAAATATATATATATGAAAAAGGTGTTAATCGCAACCACTAACAATAGTAAACTCATGGATCTGCAAAAAGGGTTTGCTCCGCTGATCCATGCGGGCATAGAATTAGTATCACTTCGCGACTTGTATATAACACAGATAGCGCCTGAAACAGGCAAAACATTTTTGGAAACATCACGTGCAAAAGCGCAGTTCTATGCCGATATCGCACACATGCCCGTAATTGCCGATGACGGTGGACTTCAAATAGATGCACTCAACGGTGAACCCGGCGTTATGTCGCATCGATGGACTGGCCATTTATCCACAGACGAAGACCTCATCGCATACACACTTGAACGAATGAAAGATATTCCCGAAGGAAAAAGACAGGCCCGTATGGCAACATGTTTATGTTTTTATGATCCTGCAAGTCAGCAGACCTTTTTTAATGAGAAATCAGTAGAAGGACATATCGCAACACAGATGAATAATAAATGGACAAAAGGATATCCCTATCGAGCCGTATTTATTGTCTATGCATATAGCAAGTATTATGACGAGCTTACTCCTGAAGAACATGACAAGATCAACCATCGCTTCCATGCAATGCGCGAGATGCTACCACAATTAATGAGCTATCTGGTAGAATAAGTGGTGTCATCCTGGCACGATACAATATGTCCAGGATCCAGATTCTGGATGCGTCATTACATTCGCTTACCAGAATGACCTTATGCTTTCAATAGATTTCATCCGACAAAATAAAGAAAAAGTTATTGCAGCAGCTCAAAATAAAAATAGAGCAGTCGACGTTGAAAAAGTGCTCGCATTTGATGATAAGCGCAAAGAGCTCATCCAGCGCATACAAAAACTCCGTGAAGAACGTAATGCACTTGCTAAATCTCCCGTTACTGACGAAACCAAAGAGAGAGGTCGAGTGGTTAAAGAAGATATCCGTATGATTGAAGTTGACTTAGCAGAACTTGAAAAAGAACTCAATCTCGCCATGTCTTTTATACCTAACGTACCGCTTGATGAAGTACCTATAGGCAAAAGTGAAGAAATGAATGTCGAAATCAAGAAAAATGGAACACCCAGAAAATTTGATTTTCAACCTAAATCTCATACAGAACTTGGCATGGCATTGGATTTGTTTGACACAGAACGCGGATCGAAGGTTGCAGGATTCCGAGGATATTTTCTAAAAAACGAAGGTGCAATTTTGCAATTAGCACTCCTCTTTTATGTATTCCAAAAATTAGTAAAAAAAGGATACACTCCAGTTATAGCACCTGCCATTGTCAAAGGCTTCACCTTGTTTGGTACCGGTCAGTTTCCATGGGGCGAACAGGATGTATACAAAGTAAACGATGATGATGCGTACCTTGCAGGAACCGCGGAAGTTCCTATGACAGCGTATCATTCCGGTGAAGTTCTTCAGGAAAAAGATCTCCCGAAACGCTATGTTGCATTCTCACCATGCTATCGTAAAGAAGCAGGAGCATATGGCAAAGATACAAAAGGATTGTACCGCGTACACGAATTCTTTAAGATCGAACAGGTCATCATAGGCAAAGCAGATCTTGAAGATGCACGCAAAGAACATGAAGAACTCGAACGCAATGCTGAAGAAATATTACAAGAACTCGGACTTCCCTACCGTGTACTTCTGATGTGTACGGGCGATATGGGCGAACCACAGATTTTAAAACATGATATCGAAACCTGGATGCCTTCGCGCGAACATTATGGAGAAACAATGTCCAATTCGATCATGGGTGATTTTCAATGCCGCCGCTTAAATATCCGCTATAAAAATGCAGAAGGAAAAACACAATACTGTTATTCGTACAATAATACGGCACTTGCATCACCTCGTATTCTGATAGCTGTACTCGAGAACTATCAGAATGCCGATTGAAGTATCACCGTGCCTGAAGTGCTTCGTCCTCTTACCGGTTTTGCTACTATTAAGCCAAGATAACTTCATGATATAATCTCACCGTGTCTATCA
>CAYXCP010000061.1:0-6794 GCA_964463455.1 uncultured Gammaproteobacteria bacterium | reverse complement strand
CGTTCGAGTGTCACTTCTCCCCTTTCAGCTCTGCATAGAAAATGATGGCCGTGAAACTGGTACCCGCCGCTGGGAAACACATCTTCATTGAGCCATTTATAACCGGTAATATGTAATCCCACTTCCTCAAGTACCTCGCGCTTAAGTCCATCTATAATATACTCTTCAGGTTCAATTTTACCGCCAGGTACGGTCCAAAGCCCTCCATCTACTTTTTCTTCCAATGATTTCTTCACAATAAGTATCTTACCCTCATCATTCTGTATAAATGCGCCGACACAGAGTACGAGTAAGTATTTTTCGAGCATACTTATTTCTTTATCGTATTACTAATCTTATCAAGCTCTGCTTTTGCTTCCTCTTCGGTCATATTGCGCTCACGGGAGGTAAAGTAAAAGCGTAATGTCATCGTATCGTTATAGGTGCTTACGAGTTCTACTTGTTCGAGATATGATGATTGTTTATATGCTTCCTCTACGATCTCTGCGTATGGTTTGTCATTTATCTGAATATTCAGATCGAATTTTATCATTGCATACTGGCTTGGAGCTTTGTATGTAGGGAGTAATCTCCCCTGTCTTAAGAGTACTTCGAAATCAATTTCAGCAACATATATATCGGTATCACTTCCTATTGCGTTTGCGATCTGTGTTTTGAGTTTGCCGAAATGAGCGGAGATTTCTCCGTTCACGGTCATAAATGCAGCAGTTCCTGCAGATAAATACTTGTGATTAGCTTCAATAGGGCGTATCTGGAATTCTTTTACATTCAGTTCTGTTAATATACCTTCGATAATACCTTTCAAATCACTAAATGTAGTGTTTACGGCTATACCCAGTTTAAACAGTTCTTCAGGGAGTCCTTCATTTTTGCGGATATATGTTTTTGCGATTTCAAATAGCTGCACTGCTCCTCTTCTGCCTTTATTATCTACGATATTTTTCGCAAGTGAAGGCACAAGACTTGTTCTGAGGTATTTCAGATCTTCTGAAATAGGATTGGTAATCTGGAGGAATCGCTCAGATTTTTCTTCAAATGCCTGTAACATTTGCTCAGATACCATTGAATAGTTCATAACCTCGTGTAATCCGAGATGTTTTAGATACGATTTAATCTTCGTCTGTCCTGCGAATAATATTTCTTCTCTCTCGGGTTGTTTGATATGGCCAGTAAGTTGCACTTCTGCCGGAATGTTGTGATAGCCATACACGCGTGCTACTTCTTCGATAATATCTTCTTTGATTTTGATATCGTGGCTGCGCCATGAAGGTACCATAATATGGAGTGTTTCACCCGTTGTATCAACGCCAAATCCCAGATGTTCGAGAATAGTAGCGCAGGCGGCACTAGTCAGTGCAAATCCCATGGTACGCGTGATATCAGTGAGCTGAATAGAAATGGATGTAGTGTCTGCTGGCGATGGATAGATATCATAGAACTTTGAGACGGTCTTGCCATGTGCTTCACTCATGAGAAGGTTCACCCCATACACCATTGCAGGTGTTATGCGTTCTGGTTCGAGACCTTTTTCAAAATAGGTAGCAGCCATAGTGCGCTGGCCAGTGAGCATCGATGTTTTTCTGATAAGTTTCTTATTCCATGTCTCCATGAATATAAGAACATTAGTAGTTTCGTTAGTTATTTCTGTATTCTGGCCTCCCATAATGCCGGCAAGGTCGATCAGGTTTCCGGTACCGTCTTCTATCACGATATCTTCGCCAGGAAGAGTTATTTCTTTCCCGTCTAGTGTCGTCAGTTTTTCATCTTTTGTGCTTTTACGAATGATCATGAGATGATCTTTTATTTTGTCATAATCAAATGTATGCACCGGTTGTCCCAGTGACATCATAATATAGTTAGATATATCTACAACATTATTGATCGAACGCACGTCACAGGCCTCAAGTCGCTGGCGGATGACATCAGATGATGGTGCTACGCTCACACCAGAAACGATCATACCGGTGATACGCGTACCGAGTGAAGAATCTGTCAGTTTAACTTCGAGAGGCAGGTCATTTGTACTCATGCCCTCAAGTGTTTTCAACGTAAAATCCTTTAACGGGTTTTGTTTAAGAACTGCTTTCTTTCCAAATTGAGGAAGGATTGCCTGAGCTTCCTGTGCGATGCCAAACACGGAGGCCATATCGACTCTATTAGAGGTTATTTCAATATCAAGTACATAATCATCCCCTATTTCCTCTACTGTTTCGACAGAAGGTCCGCAGAGTGACAAATATTTCTGCAGATCATATGCATCAGCATCGGTATCAAGGTAATCGAGAAGCCATTTGTAGGTAATCTTTATGTTCATCTTGTTATAGCTTATTAGCTGCTTAGCTGTTTAGCTTGTTAGGTATTGCTGCAATGTATGCCTTAAGTTTAGTCGATATAAAAAAACTAAACAGCTAATAAGCTAACTAGCTAAACAGCTAATTTAAAACTGTTCTAAAAATCTCATATCTCCCGAATACAGAACTCTCATATCATCAAGCTTCAATCCTTCTTTCATCATCATAATACGTTCGAGTCCGAAAGCAAATGCCCATCCGGTGTATTTGTTTGGGTCTATACCACCTTCCTTGAGTACATTCGGGTGTACCATACCAGCACCTGCTAGTTCAAGCCATCCCTGTTTGCATACACGGCATTTGGTGCCGTTTACTTTTCCGGTGCCACCACATACATCACACGTAATATCTACTTCAAATGATGGCTCGGTGAACTGAAAGTGATGAGGGCGCAAACGAACTTCACGCTTTTCACCGAAGAATTCTTTTACAAAGTAATCGATGGTTCCTTTTAAATTGCCGATAGTTATATTTGTGTCAACGCACAGACTTTCGAACTGGTGGAACATAGGTACATGTTTCGTACTCCAGTTAGGTCTGTAGCATTTGCCGATGCTGATCATCCGGATGGGCGGTTTCCCATGCACACGTTGCATTTCACGAACCTGCCCTGAAGATGTGTGTGGAGACATAATCATCTTTCCAAGAGTCGGATCGGGTGTCCCATTCGTGAAGAACGTTTCAAAATCATCGCGTCCCGGGTGGTCTTTAGGCATGTTGAGTGAATCGAATGAGTAGTACTCCCATTCGACTTCCGGATACGTAATGCGGATGAAACCAATATGATTGAATATACGGCTGATTTCTTCGACAGCATAGGTTACGAGGTGCAGACTGCCATGAGGATACGATGTACCTGGCATGGTGATATCAACGCTTTCTGTTTTGTCCGCGGTCTCAAGTAATGCTTTTCGTCTATCGTCTATCGTCTGGATTATTCCGTTTTTCGCTTTATTTATTTCGGCACCGTATTCTTTTTTCTGTTCTACCGGTACGGTGGTGATTTTTTTCATGAAGTCATTCACGAGGCCATTTCGTCCAAGATATTTGATTTCGATGAGTTCGAGGTCATGAAGGGATGTTGTAGTTTCTACATCTGTATGAAATCCATTAAGGAGTTTCTGTATTTCGTCCATATCTTAATTGTATACCACTTCTGGTTACTTTACTGCTTCAACAATCTTATCAAAGAATGCAGGGTATTCAGCAGCGATCTGTGACAATACTTTTCGATCCATTTCAACCTTTTTGTTTCGAAGCATAGGGATGAATTTACTGTATGAAACGCCAGATTTATGAAGAGCTGCGTTCAAACGTACGATCCACAGAGCACGCATATTTCTTTTTGTTCTTTTTCGTCCGAGGAATGCATATTCGCCTGCATGAAGAACGGCTTCTTTTGCCTTGCCGATCTGCTTGCTGCGGGTCATCCAGTAACCACGTGCGAGTTTAAGAACTTTTTTGTGCTTTCTTTTTGTTGTGAGACCACCTTTGACGCGAACCATAAATGAGTTTGAAAATTATATTACATTATTCCTAATAGTCTTTTGATTCTTTTTTCGATTGTTCTTTCGACAAGTTTCATCATTTTAAGACTTCGTATCTGTCCTTTACTTTTATTTGATCTTTTATGACGCAAATAATGTGATCGGTGCATTAATTTGCCCGATTTAGTAACTTTAAATCGTTTTTGTGCTGCTTTGTGTGTTCGCTGTTTCCTTGCCATAAGTTAATATAATACCAGAAAAATTATATATTTCTAGTGCAAATGAATAAAATTCATTCTCTGTATTTCTAATCCCTCTTATCCTTCCTCTATTTTATTTCCCCTCTTGTCCTTCTTTTACTTCTTTCGTGCAATTACTGCTCTCACGGCTCTTCCTTCAAGGCGTGGTTCGTTCTAGATATTCACGTCACCCATGAGTGCAATAAATTTCTTCATGAGCTCAAATGCCATCTCTCTTTTTCCCACTTCACGGCCTTTCAGAGTAAGGTTAAGTCTTACCTGACTTCCGTCATTTAAGAACTCTACACCTTTGTTGACCATGCGTTCGAGATCGCCTGCAGCTATAAAAAGCGAAAGCTTAATATCTTTTACGGTACTTTTTTTAATACCTTTTTTTGCTTCCTTAGCTTTCTTTTCTTCCTGATACAAAAATTTCTTGAAATCAGTAATTTTTGCGACAGGAGGCTGCGCGTGGGGCGCGATCAGTACTAAATCAAGTTCTTTTTCACGTGCGATCTTGAGAGCTTCATCCTTAGTCAGAACACCAAGCAGTCCGCCTTCTCCATCAATTACGCGTAAGGGAGATACTTCAATATAGTGGTTCAGCTGATAATATTTACGTTGCTGCTGTCGTCCACGATTATAGTTGCGATCATTCATGATTTTCTATGTGATTGTGTAATGTTTTTACAAATTCTGTAATATTATGTGCACCGAGGTCTTTTCCATCGCGTGCTCGTACCGACCCAAAGAGCCCTGGCTGGCCTACTTCGTTATCCCCTATTATAATCATATAAGGCACTTTTTGCAATGTTGACTGCCTGATCTTATACGATACTGTCTTTGCCTGGTCGTCGAGTTCACTGCGAATACCATTATCTATGAGTAACCTGTGAATCTCCTGAGCTTTTTCTGCATGTCTATCTGCAATCGGGATGACCGTCACCTGCATAGGTGCAAGCCATAATGGAAACGCCCCTGCTGTGTGTTCTATATATATAGATAGGAATCGCTCGATTGAGCCCATGAGTGCGAAATGAATCATGACGGGTGTTTTTTCCTGGCCATCTACATCTGTATAGACCAGTCCAAACCGTTCAGGCTGGACGAAATCGAGTTGTGGCGTCGCAACCTGCCATGAGCGACCAATCGCGTCAATGCCCATAAAATCTATTTTTGGACCATAAAATGCGGCCTCGCCTTCAGCAATAAAATAATCCAGATTATGCTTCTTTGCGATATCGAGAAGAATGTTCTGTGCTTTTTCCCATAATTCAGGTTTGCCGAGATATTTTTCAGGCGTTGCCGGGTCACGGAACGAAAGACGTGCTTTAAGTGGCATATGTACCGTATCATAAAATGTTTTCACGATTTCGATAAGTTCATCATATACCTGCTCGATCTGCTCTGGTGTGCAGAATGTGTGACTGTCATCCTGTGTTGCAGAACGCACGCGTGATAGTCCGTTCAGTTCACCTGCTTTTTCATCGCGATAAATCGTCGTTGTTTCCATGTATTTGATAGGCAGCTCTTTATAGCTTCGTGGTTTTGATGCATAGATCTGCTGATGATGGGGACAGTTCATTGGTTTCATGACCATCTCATCTGTCGTTTCCTGACTTTTGACCAGAAACAGTTCATCACCAAATTTATCCCAGTGACCTGAGATCTTATACAGATCATTTTTTGTGATATGCGGAATCCATACTTTCTGAAATCCTTTCTTGGCACGCAGATTCTGCGAATACTCATTCAGTAATTCACGTAGCATCGTCCCTCTAGGAGTAAAAAGAGGAAGTCCTTTACCTACAAGGTCAGAGAATAAAAACAAATCAAGTTCGCGGCCGAGTTTGCGGTGATCCCGTTTCTTAGCCTCTTCAAGCATCTGTAAATGTACTTCGAGTTCTTCTTTTGTAGGAAATGCCGTGCCATAAATGCGTGTGAGCATCTTGTTTTTTTCATCTCCACGCCAGTATGCGCCTGCGATTGAAAGAAGCTTAAAGAATTTGAGCTCTTTAGATGGATGTTCACAATGGCCACCACGGCACAGGTCTTCGAATGAACCTGATTTGTAGAATGTGATTTTCTCTCCTTTCTGATTAATTTCCTCGAGCAATTCCTTCTTATACTCATTGTTTTCCACCTTATCCATCGCTTCCTCCTGATCCACCTCGATTTTCTCAAATGTCTCCCATTTTTTTCCGATTTCGCGCATTTTTTGTTCTATGCGACTTAAATCTTTTTCCGATATCGGATTGGTAAAGTCAAAGTCATAGTAAAATCCTTCAGCTGTTGCAGGGCCGATGGTTCTTTTGGTGTCTGGCCAGATTTCCATAACTGCAGCTGCCAGTAAATGTGCAGCAGAGTGCCTCAGATGGTTCAGTTTTTCGTTTTCCATATAGTAATTATAAATGGTAAATTGGTATTTATTCTAATCCTCTCTTATCCTTCTCATTATTTCCGTCCTTCTTGTCCCTCTTTATCCCCCTTTGTCTGGCGAAGCCAGTCCTCGTCGACATAATGGTCCGTAAGACATGCTTTGCATGTCAACGGACCATAAAAAAACCCCTCGTTCTTTGTGAGGGGTGTAATAAAAAATTCACTACAATCCCCTCACCTGTCGGTGGTGGTAGTAGTGATTGTGTATGCGCGTTCAAACAGTGCCATGGAAGTAGTGTATCTTAACAACAATAGCGTGTCAAGCAGTAAAAAGCTCT
>CAYXCP010000060.1:0-6813 GCA_964463455.1 uncultured Gammaproteobacteria bacterium | reverse complement strand
GCAGAATTTCCAATAATGGGATACACAGAACCATCACAAGACAATCTAAACGAATCCGATCCAAAAGTCATAAACAGCATAAATCCTGAAGAAGAAACCTTGGATGATGCAACAAAAATGAATGAGTATGTGAGCTGGTATTTAAACGGCGTAAACGGACGGGCAGAATATCCGTACAACAATCCTGATCTTAATTGTGTCGGACAATCAACGGGTAAGGCTGGAACGTGTATGGACACAAGATACGACAGCAGTGGAAACCAAATGTGTCTTGGTACTTGGGGAATCCCATTTATAGAACCTTTCGAACAACCTTTTCTAATTGCCGACGGAAAAAGTATTTGTACTGGTACAACAAGTTATTGTTGCGTCAGCAAAAATCTTCCAACTTTTGTTGAGCAAACACCAGGTTCTACAAGCATTGTAAATTACTCCGGCCCGATTAAGAAATTGCTTCCGTTCTCGATACAAAACATTGAAAGAACGGAAGAGGTGGCAAAAGGATATGGTTCTGACCACGAAGACTCCTCCAACGACAGAGGTGATCAAATCCGACACAGCCAAGTGGTAGGTTGCGATTTTGGAACAACATTTAATCTCTTTAACCTTACTACTGTTTCGATAGGTGGAATAATTACAAAGTGTTACTTGAACGGAAATACCTTTTTAGGAAGAGTCCTTGATTGGCTGCAGGCAGATGAGGCCCTTTTAGAACACCAGAGATTGACAGATTTTTATACAAACACACCTCCGATTGAAGACAGTGAAGATTGGCTTGGCGAGAATGTTAGTCGCTGGGCCATTGCATACAAGGACTGGCGTGGAAAAGCCTGCCTTTCGCTTCCTGTATTTATTCCGATTGTTGGAGAACATATTTTTTATCTTTGTTATAACGATCCATTAAGTACTGATGTGTTTGGAAATCTGTTCTCATATGTTCCAATGTCCTCTACTGAAGACCGTGTAGGTGACGTAAAAATAAAATCAGCACGAGTTGGCACAAGAAGCTATTCTCCAAACATCAGAGTGTTATATTCGAGAGTAACTAACGTTGAAAATGCCGATTTGTATTTTCCCCATATGGAAGAAAGTGTAGAGTTGGCAGACCTTCTTCAAAAAACATTTGCATACAAAGATTCTGACAGGGACAATATGGACAATAGTGGTTTTGTGCCCGATTCTCCTTATTGTGAATATCGGCAAGTAAGAACAAATCCTGGAGACGACCTCTTTGCAGGAGGACTTTCCGCTGATATTGATTATTCAGCGCAAGTGTCCTGTACTTTCTTCAACAGGGGGGGAACCGTTCTTTCAAATGGCACAACCGTCCCTTATGGCAATCTTTGCACAAACACAGTGCCAGGTGGACAGTGTGTAAGCAACATTGACTACGAATACACATATTGTGATAACTACTACTACCCTGGTGACTGTGCGGTTGGTGAGACGTGTTGTTCTGGAGAAATGTTGAGTGCGCCAGGTGGTCCATGTCACTACGGTAACATGCAGACAAGTAGGTGTGTGCCGATAAATTATACTGGTTGTAACGCAACTACCGACACGGACGTAGACCCTCGTTGTACCGGCAACTTTAAATGTGTCGATTCTCCAAATACATGCATGATACCTTTAACAACTATGCCAAACCAATCTTGTTCTAATGAGGTAATGGTCAATTTAAGGCTCGAAACAAGAACTCCATTGGCCGATAAAGCGTGGTCAAAACTTGTTGCCGGATCAGCTGGAGTATTTAGAAAGATGTTTCCTCGAATCGGATCAAACGATCAGATTGAGGGTATTATTGACATGCCGGCAAATACTCAAGTTGATTATGATGGAAACGGAACTATATATGCAGGAAGCCCTTCCAACCAACTTCCTGGTTCGGTTGCACAACTTTACTTTCCCCATATCGGTGGAATAAAAGAATACTTTTTGACAGGAATTCAAACACTAATTAGGCCGAAAGGTATGGGGCAACAACCGGAATTTTGTGAGGGTGATGATTGTGCCCAAGGAAACAGCAATACAAACTCGGATGACGATTCGGTTTCGCCCAGTGTGGACGTTTGCTCACAAACTTGCAGCAATTCTGCTTTGGAAGGAATAAATATGCCTTTACCTAACAATATCCGAGGCAATTTTATGGATTTAGTTAGCCGGTGGGTTGACGGTTGTACTCCAAACAACACAACACTTGCCAGCATAGAAAACAAATATGACCAAGTTACTCAACAAGCATATCAGGCAGGAATGAATCCTGTTTTTGCACTATCTATTTGGCTCAATGAAAGCGGCGCAAGTAATTATCAATGTCTGTGTCATATGGGAAATGACACTGCACAAGATTTTGGACAAAACAGGCCTGAATTAGAAACTCTTTTTAGTTGTCCTAGTGGAACTGTAACAACAGATCGTTTCCAGATACAACTGTCCAGATTTTTGAACAATCCATCTTATTACCTTACATTGTGTCCTACTAATAATTTCGCTTGTGAATGGGAGCGTTTCGGAGCAATTTATCACTATGGTGAATGTTCATCTAGTGATGCTGCAAATACATACATTAACAGCATTAGAAATATATACAATTTGATAGCACCGGGGCTTGTTTTTCCGTGTTATCCGATTTCAATTAATCCTACTCCAACCCCAACGCCATAGTTTCAGAAATGCAGTTGTTTTACCTGTTGGAGAATGTGATATCATAAATAATACTGGTATGACATTTTTTAGAAAATCTATTTTGACGCTGCTTTCTTTTTTGGTGATATTTTCATCTTCTCTAAGTTCTTTCTTGGTATCCAGAGTGGCCGCTCAAGAAACAAACCCCTGGTATTCACAGTCGTTTAACCAATGGTATACAAAGGTATACGACACCGACACATCTCCTCCACAAGAGATTTTTGGGGAAAGATATACTGCTGCTCAAGTGCAGTGGGTGATGTATAGCCTTCTTTCGTTTTTAATTAATTCAAGTACACTAACCCACAATATCACTTGTATATTTTTAAGAAACGATGTCAACGCCTGTCTTAATGAGGGTGGTGGTGTTGTCAACAAGGTCGAGCCTGCCATCTTGGCTGATGTAAGTCCACTTCAAGCAATGTTTTCTGATGATAGATCTTTTTCTGGAGTTAATTATATAAGAAACGCATATACACAACTGAGCCTAATTCCTTCGGCACAAGCACAAGTTGGGTTTGGATTTCAAGCACTCAACCCAATACAAAATATTTGGAGGGTTTTCAGGGATATCATGTATGGACTGTTTGTTGTCATAATCATTGTTTTTGCCTTTATGATAATGTTTAGGGTTAAAATTAACCCGCAAACGGTTGTTTCAATCCAATCCTCAATTCCAAAAATTGTAATAACACTTATCTTTGTCACTTTTTCATATGCCATTGCCGGACTTCTTGTTGACTTGATGTATGTATTAATCGGGTTGGTTGCGCTTGTCTTTGCACAAACGGGGCTTTTCCAATCGCCAAACCCCTGGCTTTCGATATTTAAGTTATTAACAGACGGTCCACATAGCGGAACCGTTACTACGGGCATTATCAGCTGGATAGGACTTTTTTGGAAATCGATATGGCCTGGTCTGTCAGGAGCGGTAACATCCTTAAGTATTCTCCCTGGGCTACAGGCTATCGCCTTTATACTGCAATACTTCCTGATGGCAGGAATCGGAGTTTGGATGATATTAAACATTTTTAAAATAGTAATTCTCCTTATTAAAACTTATATAAGTATATTGGTATCGATAATATTTTCTCCCTTATTAATAGGTTTTGGTGCTGTTTTACCTTCAGGTGGTTTTTCCAGTTGGATCAAATCTATGGCTTCTAATCTTTTGGTTTATCCTGTAACTGGAGTTATGCTTCTTTTGTCAACGTTGTTTCTTTCGGGAACTTATCCCGCCGTAAGGGAACAACTGGTAGAGGAGATGGCGGGTGCAGGTATCACAAACATTGTCGATATTTTTAATACAGGAAGTAACAGCAGTTACTGGTATCCCCCACTGACATTGGGAATGCAGGATCAAGCCACCGGATGGGATCCACTCCCGATCCTTTGGGTTTTTGCCTCAATTGGTATTCTTGCAATGATTCCGAAGGTTTCTGATATAATAAAGGCACTTATGAGTGGAAAGCCGATCGAATCAGCGGGTGTTGGAGAAGCTGCCAATGCAATATTTGCAGGTGGACTTGGCTATGCAGCAGGGGCAGGAAGATGGGTTGGAAGACAAGCAGTTGGTGGTGTGCGTGGTGGTTTTGAAAGAACGGTTGGCGGACTTGTAGCACCAATTGCACAAAGAGTTTCCCATGGTGAAGGTAGTGCCTGGCAAAGATCAATTTCAAATTTTGCATATAGACGTGGATGGATTCAAACAATGGAAAAGGACAGACCTTATGTTTCAAGGGGAACTGTGGGACCACAAAGCAGACAACCAGAACCTCAAAGGCAATTAAGGTCCACCTCGATTGGAAGAATGAGAAGACCTCCAGAAAGAAACTCTTCAAACAATGGCCCTGGAGATCCTCGTAGCGATATAAATACCTTTGAGTGATAACGGATACAATATCTTAACTATTAATGGCCATGGCTGGTTATAGGATTTACTCAAGAGGAATAAAATTTTTGGGTCTATTTTCTTTCGGGCAGAAATAATTTTCTAACCAATGTCTTTCTTCAGAACTAATTAGCCCATAACGAAATGCTTCTTTTACAAAACCCCAGGAAACCATGTTGTATTCTACGCCCATAGGACCAGAATCTATTTTATCAACCCTTTCCGAACTTCTAAAAAACACAGGCCACATAAATGAAGGGCAATCTTTTTCTTCCATACTAACCATGTTCATTCCTCGGAATTCCAATATTGATGCAAGATACCATGCAACAGGATTCCTAGGAAGGTTTTTTTCTCCCAGATCTCCATAATTTATAAGTTTCAATTTCTCCCAATCACGAAAGGTCCCAAAATAATCTGGTGATAACTCCCTGGGGTTCGGAATTTTTCTTAAAAAATTTGCGCGAACATTAAATCCCCTGATTGTGTCCAGATGCCAAGCTGCCCAGCTCCCGGAGGCGGGTTCACCGGCCGGTTCGTCACCTGTTCGAATTTCTGTATCTGCCCAAGGAAATTCTTCACTTGATCTGGACAACCCTTCTTCTACAGAAAGGTCGTGCAGCGAAATAGATTTGTTTATCTGGACAACTCCATTTTGATCTTTCCATCTTCTAACATACGTTCTATCTTCGTAGGCGTCAACTACCGGCCTCCCTCCCATCCTTCCTATATTAAGCGGGTGTCCCGAATGTGTAATTGCACGATACCTCTTTGTTGAATGCTCGTTGGCATATTTTAGATAAGATTGAAAGTCGTTTTCCGACATTTTCCTTTTAACTATTTTTCCAGTATGATCTAATTCAGGATGACCTTCTTCGTCGACAGTAATCAGTTCCCAAGTGTCCAAATCAACTATTTCACCCTTCGAATTGTTTGCAGGAAAGCCCCACTCTTTTGCCCTTAGTTTTTCTGAATGAATTAACTTTGTTCTGATATCACTGCTATAAGGAGCACTTCCAAAATTAAATTCCCTAACAATTACACCGTTTTCATCTCGTCTCGCCACTCTTTTTATTTCTCCCGTATTTGGGTCTATTTGCTCAGTTGTTTGTTCTTTCGCATTCCAGGCAAGCTTTGAAATCCTACCTTTTAAAAGTGCCAGGTTCCACGCATAATCAACAATGTCCATTCTAAAAACTCCATTAATGGTTGCATAAGGTTTAAGTGCGTTTAACCATGCTACAAACTCGCCCGTTGTCTGCCACCCATTTACATAAAAATCTCTTGCTTGTGTAATTTTTTTACCATCGTCCACGACATCTACTGTTCCTAAAGCTATTCCCTCGATTGCGTTCTCGGTCTCACTCAATGCGTGTCCCCATAGACTTTCTTTATGCTGGGAACCTTCATGGAAAACTATGTCAAGGCCATCAACAATATTCCCCCTATATAACTTGCCCCAATGTGCCTTGTCTGGTTTGGTCATTCTTTCACTAATTTGCATCCAAATTTTCTCGTCTTCAGAACTTTTAAAATACTCTAGCGCAACCTGATCCGCAATTATTCTTCTTGCATCAATATGGTCTCGCATACTCATAAGATCGCCTAAGTGTGGAGTCAGTTTGTCTAATCTATCGGTTTCAGCGTGCAATCCAGCTTCTACTAGTCTGTCGATTTCCTCCTCATTAATTGGTTCATTTCCTTCCAGTAGTAATGCTTTTGAGATTTCTCGATAGTCCAATTTCAATCTATTCCTTATCTTAATTTTATAGGCTTCTTTCTCCTCGTCAGTTTCTCCATAATCCAGCAATTCATTAACAATATTTTCTAAATCTTCCTCTATAGCAAGTTGTAGATAATGAGCTTCGGGTTTTGAAGTGGCGTCTTCGATATTTTCAAATTTCCCTTTTAAGTCTTCAGCTGCCCTAGGGTCATTTTTATACGAGCTAAGCCTATATCTACTTGCATCAACACCATACCTTAATCCTTGTGCAAACGACAAGGCATTCTCCATTTCGGAACGGATTAAACCAACATCTCCAAGCCTGATTGCTTCTCTGAAAGATTCTATCCTTTCTTTACCTCTTACAGTATACAAATCAGTGGCTCTCGCCCTAATCGCATCTGGGGTTGTTGGTTGTTCTGTATGAGGAGAAACATCCCTATCTGGCCCCTCTCCTGAAAACTCTCCCATATTTCTTTCTAACATAAATTATACCCCAATTCTATCGTTTATT
>CAYXCP010000059.1:0-6826 GCA_964463455.1 uncultured Gammaproteobacteria bacterium | reverse complement strand
GATCCCGGCCATCAATAGTGATCTCTCGGCGGCTAAACACTATGGGCATATCAATGATGACGGTGTCCGGATGCGCAGTTCAGCTGCTGTTCGCCCCGACAATGTTCTGCTGAAACTCAGCAACGGTACACTGCTCACGATCATTGGCGACGCTGTGCGGGACGGGTCGCTCCGGTGGCTGCCGGTGAGAGTCGGCGACACGTCTGGTTGGGTCGTCATTGACTATGTCACTATCGACGAATAACTAGCAAACCGGTTACAACGAGACGAGCTTCGAAGGTAAATCTTCAGAAGCTCGTCTCAGAAACTTACACTATAATGAAGGAAGTTGTAATATGAGCTTTTGACCTATGAACCCAATACAAACAGCAATCGAACAACTATATAGTTATATTATCTCGGCGTTTAATGTAAGGGATATTGACGACAAAAAACAGATCAGAGTTTTTATCATTAATGCCATATTAAACGAAGTCGAAACATTTATATATGAAAATCTAAATGGCTCAGATAGATCAACTTTTAATGCTTTTTTAAACGACACACTACGGGATAAAAATAATGAAGAATATATGATGCTGTTATTACAGAATCTTGAACACATACCGAATTACGCATATTTACTTGAGGGACGCATGAACGGAT
This sequence comes from uncultured Gammaproteobacteria bacterium, assembly GCA_964463455.1. GTDB lineage: Bacteria > Patescibacteriota > Microgenomatia > UBA1406 > GWC2-37-13 > JBDKFK01. The sequence continues at coordinate 6,181 of CAYXCP010000059.1, read as the reverse complement.
TGAAGTTAAAATTGTTGCAAGAATTATTGTAACGGTACGGGCATTGCGCGCAATGCCCCTACAAAAATACATATATGACAGAAATTCCACACAGATTACAGGAACAGATGAAGTTTTTTGATGCGCAGGAGTTACTATCACCTGATGATCTGATAATGGACCGAATTAAATCACTTGATTCAAATCAACTCGCAGAAGGAGCAGGCCGCCAGTTTCATCTCACTGAGAATGGCAAACAGGAAGCCAGGAATATATTTCATGACTTAGTTAATACATCAGGTTCCTACTATGAACAGCGCGAAGTAATTCAGCGTCTACGAGAACGCCGCGGTGAGTTGAGCCGAGATCATGCACGTATTCTCGATCGCATGACTTCGTCATTTCAACTGCAGACCGAATATGTGCGTAGCATACAAATCGCAGAGGAATTAAAAACATCATCCACATGGACATTTTACGTTGATACTCTTCACGATCATTCACATGAATCAAAAGATCAGATATGGCGTAAAGTCGCACGCAATGTCGCCAAACAGCGATCTGCTGTCGTAGAAGAAGTAGTCCGATATAAGGAACCTCCTCATAAAGAACATATTGAAACACTTGTCGCGTTACGCGAAACAGAGTCTATCCAAAACCAGTATGACTCATTAAGGTCTGTACTACAAAAAAATCCCTTTATGATGATCGATACTGATTACCAGACGGCAAGCATATACGGCGATCTTAATCGATTTAGTGATTCGGTAACTAATCTTGAACTGGGACTAAAAGTCGACCAGCTCTATGCCCTCATGGAAAAGGCTTCTGTTCAAGATAGACAGCGAATGGAACTGATTAGTCTCCCTGAAGAACCTCCCGTGGTCGAAACTCTACCACGACCACAGCAAGTAGCTGAAGTACAGACTTTTGTGCGGGAGGAAGTTGCACCACAGGAAAAACCTGCTGTTGTACTGGAAAAAATACAGAGAAAGTTTAAACTGCCGAGAAGAATAGCTGCAAATATAGTAGCAGCAGCAATTGGTATTATCGCTTCATGGAGCCCTGTATTATCACTTTTGGTCTCATCTGCAGAACACTCACCCGTTTCTCCACCCTCAATAACGTTAAATACAAATACCTATAAGGATTTTTCGGCACAACTAGACTTACGATTTGAATATACAAATCCTTTCATACCACAGTCTGAGACAAGAAGTTCACCTGTGCCCGTTGCTGAGTCCAATACACCGAAGGTTTCACAAACAGAACTTGCCTCATTCGGAAGTACTATACAATCTGTTGAAGGCAGAGGTGTGCTCATCGCTGGTGAACCGGGTCGATATGTAGGAGATTATTCGCCGTCAACGGGAGAACAGCGGGAAACGGAAGCTATGTACGCGTTGGCGCATGCATTTACCGAAAAACAGAAACAGTTTGATGGACATATAGCTCTTCAACTTGATCCTGGGACAAGATATTCTATAGCAATTGCAAACACTGATACTGACAAGAGCGGTGCTATAACAAATCGATTTGAGGTGTCCCCTTCATCTTCACTTCATCTCGAAATAAACGGTATAGAAGTACTAAATGATGGAACTATAGCACTTAGATTAAATGATACCTATATAGGTAAGAGCAAACAAAAAGAGAATCAGCAAAGCGGTGCAGCATATGTGGTATTCCCTTCAGATCAAATGAACACGGTTCTCGAACTCATAACCAATCATACCCGGGAAGGTCTAAGTACAGCCATGTTTGCAGTATCAGATGAAGGATCTCTCGAAAATATGAATGTAGGTGTAGGAAATCTCAATGAATACTTTCAAAACCAGACAGGAGATATCAGTATGGTAGCAGGTACACATCTGGCAGAAGAAAATCTCAGAAGCTATGGATATGTTGAGGGAAAAGTGGTGGGCGGTACTGGTGTTGCGGGAGGAGTTTGTAAAGCTGTTACGCTGTTCAATAATGCTATTGCCAGATCACTTGATCGCGCTAAATTAGCATTTCATTATACCCGTCATAAGAATCACTCAAGTGGAACCTATCATCCCGTTATAACAGGAGATGTCCCTACCTCAGTTGACCAAAATCAATGGAATGATGCCGCTGTTGCCGCTGAGGCAGGAAATGCTATAACAGATTTAGCTATGAGCCATGATGGTACCATACACGCACACGGGGAAACGCTTTACACAGAGAACCTAGGTGACGGAAGAACTGCGTCATTTACTGTCGTTAACGCCGATGTGACTCAATGACCGTTATACCTTTTCGAGCAGTCCGACAACCGGTCCGAGATCATCGAGTTTAAAACTCCCATTCTCTTTAAATGAAATGCCATACATTGGAAGTCCATGAGCCAATTTTCCTGCAGTTTCAAGCAAATGATCATCTGCCTGTTCTGACAATACTTCATACAGATATTCAGCATCAAGCGTACCGGTGAGAGTAACTGCTTTTGCTTCAATCAGTTTCTCTGCAAATAAACGCTGTCTTTGATTTACGAGAGTTCGATGATGAATGAATACCTCTACCGTCTTTGTACCATCATCAGTGAGCATCTGATATCTTGGAAACACGCCAAAATTACCTTCTACAAAAAGGACTGCTCCCTCAATATGATCGCCCTCGAGCTTTATTTCCTTCGCTCCTTTTTTTTCGAGATCTCCAATAAGTTCATCAAGGAGAGTTATCTGGTCAGGAGAAATATTGTAGGCTGATGGATTTGCTCTCATTAATCTCATGTGTCCACATCCTGCACATACAACAGACCCATCTGCATGAGCATCAGTATGTAATCCGAGCAGCTGAACACCACCAACCAATTCAGCAAGGACATCTGCTGATTTCTTAACATCGACATCAAATGCATATACCTGTGAAGCGGCAAGTAGTATTGCTAGCTGTCCGGCATCACCGCCTGCGATTGCAAGCGGAGCAAGTGTTTCAGCATTTTCATAACGGCCATCTATACAACGAGCAAGATATTTATTAGCATCTGTAACAAGATATTTGTTATTTCTCACAAGTTCTTCGACTTGTGAGTGAGATAGAAGTGTTTTTTCCATAATACTGATATTATACAAATTAATATCCGATTATAGACTTTACCTTCTTTGAATATGCAGTTACTATTTTTTTTGCTTCAGATCTAAATTGCGCGTTCTGTTGAGATTCTAGAATTACGCGCGTGAGAAATTTTTCATAATACGTTTTTCCTTTATACTCTTTAGCAGAACTCACAAAGTCATCACCCATATTATGGAGTACATAACGTTCTTCATTTGAGGGTATTCTTAGGTTAATTCCCTCAACAAGATGTTTCCATTGTCTCTGCAGTTCTTCCCATGCTGTGACTAATAAACAGTCCTGTTCTGATCTATTGGCAGCATCTTTCTGTATAGCACGTATACCATATCCGGCCAAATAGGTAAATGTAGAATCACGAACAAGTGAGGAGAATGTTCCCTCCCTAAAGCGAGGCATAGATCTTCGTTCCACAGCAGGAGCATTATCCTTACCATACTTATTTACCATATAGCCTTCTCTTTTTTTATGGAAAGGGAAATACAACCCCTCATCATAATATGCTCCTGTTTTACCATAATTTTCCATGATAACATTTTGTCCATTTTTGATACCCTCTATTTTATCTGGTGATATTTCATCCCATAAAAGGAATCCCGCCGCCGTAGATATTGCAGTGATATCCATGATTTCTGTATTATCAGGTGTTAAGTCAATACCACCCACTGTTTCATGTATCGACCAACTCCCCTTTAATCCACCCATTTTTCGCATAGTAAGTATCTCTCGAAGTATAGTTCGAGGGGATGCTGCTGGTTTTGCTATTAATTCAAGTGTGCTCTTCATATCTTTTTTAAAACTATGTGATGCCATGCCGTGATTATATGTTTCTCCGAGAACAGCAACTACTGGTATATGAGGCAACAATAGAAGTGGTGCAAAATCACCATGTTGTTTATATTTAGACCATTCCGGGATTTGATCTAGCTTATTAACTGCGTCCAATTGAACCTTAGTCATCTTGCTGCGATCCATGGAATATAATTCAAGAAGTGTGAAAATGGGATCTGTAAACTCAACTTCCATACCAAATGTTATGGGGTCTTGTTGAAAAAACTTAGCTTCTTTATTTTTTCGATGAATCTCTGACAAAAATTGCATAGCTAACTCTACTTTTGTTTCTATAATATCTTCCTCAAATTCTTCTGTTCTTTCAGTTTCTCTTCCTGTGCGCTTATATCTTTCATATAAATCATCTATACCGCCATTTACACATAATCCATACATAGCAACAGCATCAGATGCAACTATACGTTTTTCACCACGAGTGAGTCTGCCTATTTCAAGATATACTGTCTGTAGCGATAGTAAAAAACGATCTTCTCGCAATAAACGGTCATATACATCATCGCCCGATGACTCTTTACCAGTAGCTAATCGATGATATCCTGCGGCAAGATCTGCTGCCAAATCCATACCTTCTCTTCTTAATTGTATATCTTCATGTGAGTAAGACTGTTCAACTCTATGTAAATATCTTCCGGTTAGTAATGTTCGTAAATCTTCTCTCCGCATACCTTCCTGTTGCACATCAACACCATCGCGAGGAGTGTAGTCGGCATACCTATGGTCACTCTGCTCTTTTTCTGATAGCCTACGAAGTAACTTATCAAGAGCTGTATCTACTTGTGCTAATTGCGATTCGTCAATCATAGATACATGATATACTCATCTTTAGCTGGATGCAATAGCATGATATACTTATTATATGAATACTCCTCTTTATATCTATGATCCTACAGCTTCTGACAAACTAGGGAATGTCCGGGGGGCAGGAAGATATCTTCAGGTTCTTAAATTAGCCTTTCCAGGGGCTGCGTTTGTATCTGATATCACTAAAGTGCCGTATGAGAGTATATTTATCAATCCTTTTTTTGAATTTTTGAAAGCCCCTCTAATCACTAAACGCATAGCGAAAAAACAGATTGCAGTCATCCATGATCTTATTCCTCTCAAATATCCTCACAAATTTCCCGCAGGTATCCGAGGGACATTCCGCATAATCAGTAACAAGATGACACTGCGGATATACGATGGAGTCATAACCGATTCTGAAGCAAGTAGACATGATATCACACACATACTCAACATTCCTGAACAGAATATTCATATCGCCTACCCGCCGATACATGACCATTTCTTTCATCCTCCTGCTTTGCCTCCGCGTGAAGAAATACTCAAGCAATATGGTATTCCCGATAAGCCGTATTTAATTTATGTCGGTGATGCAACGTGGAATAAGAACCTTATTGCGATGGCAGGAGCAATAAAAGAAGCCAATATAACATGTGTGATAGTTGGTAATGTCTTCACGAATGGATCGCATTTACGAACACATCGTACGCACCCTGAACATCGGGAATATATAGGCTTTATGGACGAAATACAGCACGATAAAAGATTTATAAAGACAGGATTCGTTGACGATATTACGTTACTTGCACTGTATACCTATGCAACAGCTAATATTCTTGTCTCTCGTGATGAAGGTTTTGGATATTCATTTGGTGAAGCTGCTGCACTTCATACGCCATCAATCTTATCTGATATTCCCGTTTTTAGAGAAGTTTCTGAGGGTAATGCCGCTTTTGCTGACCCCTCAGATCATCATTCAATAGCGAAAGCAATTCATATGATAGCTACTGATAACTTTATGCGAAACGAACTAGCAGCTGCAGGATACCAATCAGCTATGAGATTTAGTACGTCAGCATTCAACAAATCACTTGAAGGACTCCTATATCAATCTGCTTAATTTTCGAGGTATAATGATTTTGATGACCCTGCATTTTCATAAGATTACGAAATTATTTTTTGCACTACTACTTAGTTTAAGCGTCTTTTTTACTGGCCCTCAAGTGTATGCTATTACTGAATCAGTTACCGTCACACAAACTACAGGCACTCCAGTTTCGCCATTCATATGGGGCGTAAATTATGAAGGGTATTCGCTTTACACTTCAACAGCAGAATTTCTCGCAAGTATGGATGCTACAAAACTGGCTGAACTCGGGCCGACTATTATTCGATTTCCCGGAGGGTGTGCTGCAGATGTGTATGACTGGGAAACTTCACGCATTCACTTTATTAAACCTGATGGCACAGT
>CAYXCP010000058.1:0-6830 GCA_964463455.1 uncultured Gammaproteobacteria bacterium | reverse complement strand
ATCCGCACTTCTTCACTATTTTTACAAAGAACGTGGTCGTGAGCCACTCATCGTTGTAGAAGTAGTACAGTTGTAAGATAATAATCATTGTTTCATTGATCCATTGCTCTAAACATGGAGCCATAGAGCCATGAAACCATCAAAATAGAAGATGGCAAAATTACCCAATAACTTGCAGAAGGTTGCCCTATTTCTGCAAAGACTTCCCGGTATAGGTGAAAAGTCAGCAAATCGTCTGGCGTTTTACATGCTTAGATTCCCCGATGAAGATCTGAAAGATTTTGCACATAACATTGCTGACCTTAAAGACAAAACGAAAAAGTGCAGTATCTGTATGAACCTTACTGAAGAGACGATCTGTGATATCGATGAAGATCCAAAGCGTAGCCATAATGTGATAACGGTACTCGAAGATGTGCTAGATCTCCTATCATTCGAAACGGGAAATATATACAACGGTGTATACCATATTCTGCATGGTCGTATAGACCCCCTTAATCACGTCGGACCCGATGATATCTATATCGGTAAGCTCCTCGATCGTGTGTCACAGAAAGGAAGCGTGATTGAAGAGATTATACTGGCCATGAATCCAGACATGGAAGGCGAAGCAACATCGATGTATATCCGTAATAGACTCGAGGAAATAAAGACACGTAACGGCTTTTCGTACAAAATAAGTAGACTCGGATATGGCCTCCCGATGGGAGCTAATCTTGAATATGCCGACTACATGACACTTCGTAAATCGATGGAAAACAGAAATCAGTATTGATCTGTAACGGCAATACCTGCCTGTAACGCCATAAAAAACCACCCCGCGTAAACGCTCCCCTCCTTTTCAAGGAGGGGAATTAAAGGGGTGGTTATGTGATTACTTAAGTTCTTCGGCAATAAGTGGCGCGATAGAGATCTCTTCAAGCTTTTCAAACTTATACTCTTCCTTAAGTGGAATCGTATTGGTCGTAAAGAATTTTTTCAGTTGTGAATTCTGGAGAAGATCTGGTGCTTTTGTGGTGAAATCATGATGAATGACAGCTGCATACACTTCCTTTGCTCCGCGTGCGAGACACAAATCAACTGCTGGCATTACGGTACTACCTGAAACCACCATGTCGTCAACAATGATAGCAATCTTATCTTTCACGTCGCCATACAGATCAAGAGGCACAGCCTTATGCGGAATGATCTGATCACGTTTTTTTTCTATAACTGCTTCATGAAATGATTCTGTCCCGTAATAACTGGTTCCGAATATACGCACTTTTTCGACAGCACCCTGGTCAGGTGATACGAGTACGATATCATCTGGATTAATTCCAGCATCATCGGTAAATTTGCGTACATGTTTTGCGAGATAAGGGAATGCACTTATATTTTTGAAAGGTATAGAAAATACGCCGCCGGTTGCCTCATCGTGAAGATCAATGGTATAGATCTTTGAGAATCCGATAGTTTCAAGAAGTTTGATTACCACGTTTGCAGACACACATTCGCCCGATGTATGCTGTAAATCCTGTTTTGCGTACCCGAAATACGGGATAACTGCTACTACGCGTTCTGCTTCCTGTCTACGGAAAGCATCGCAGTAAAAAATAAGTTCTATGAGGTTCGTATCTGTCGGATTGGTGGTTGGTTGTATAACGACACATTCAGTATACCGGACATCTTCCTTTATCGTTACTTTCACTTCTGAATTACCAAAACGGAGAACAGAACTGTCAGCAAGAGGAACTCCCAGGAGATCAGAAACTTCTTTACTGAGGGTTTGATGAGCCGATCCTGAAAAGAGCTTATACATAGCGAATAATAATTGTTAATCAACCACCCCGCGTAAACGCTCCCCTCCTTTTCAAGGAGGGGAAGGGGTGGTTACTTACTTCTGCATGATATCTTTCAGTTTGCCTGCTGCGAGCTGTTGAGTCTGCTTCACTGCTTCATTGATTGCATCTGCGATTCTATTTTCGACGATACCGTCAACTTCTACCGCCATAACCTGCTGATCACCGCGGACTGTTACTTTAACGCCGTTACGATCAACGGTTACTTCTTCTTTTTGAAGTGCTGCCTGTAATTGTTGTGCCTGCTGCATTAACTTTTGTGCGTCTCCTAAACCTGCTAATGGGTTGTTCATGTATGAATATAATTAATTGATAATAAAAGTCTATTTTGAACTTAGTGTCATGCTGAACCTGCCTGCCGGCAGGCACGGCTCGTTTCAGCATCTCATGGAAGTGAAGGGATCCCGAAACAAGTTCGGGATGACAGTAAGTAACAATTATCTCCTATTATAGAACTCCACTATAGCTAACTCAAGTGGGATTGATTCAATAGGTGTACTTCTTAAAAATGTATAACTTTCTTGTAATAATTTCAGTAACAGAACTATCTCTTTTTGGGTGAGTGAAACCTTAAAATCATCATCGGTGACTACCCCATGCGTGTACAGTAATCCTCCCCGTAGATCCTCTAGAAGGTCTTCAATCAGGTTTTTAGTACTCCCTCCTGTTTTACTGAATTCGTCAACCCATGTGAGTGCTTCTTTGAGTGATTTTGTCTGCAGAATATCGAACAGACTTTGTTTTGAACGCACACCCATATATCCGCGGGCTTCATTCTCTTCGAGCTTATTCTGGATCATCAGTTCATTAAACAGCTTGGCCGCATCGCGGAATGAATTATCACTATGGTCTGCAATGAGCTTCAGTACCGCGTCAGAAACTGTCAGTTTTTCTTTCTGATTAATGCGCTCCAGCATGCGCACGACGTCCTGTTTCCCTGCTTTGCCAAACAGAATTTTGAAACATCGTGACAAAATAGTTTTCGGTATTTTCTCTTCATTTGTAGTTGCGAGGATAAACATGACTGAGGCAGGTGGCTCTTCGAGTGTTTTGAGGAGTGCATTAAAACCTTCTGTTGTGATCATATGTGCTTCATCGATAATGAATACTCTGTATCTTCCCGACATGGGCGCAAATGCTGCTTCTTTAATAAGATTCTTCACTTCTTCGATTCCTCTATTTGATGCCGCATCCATTTCGAGCACATCGGTCGATGATGATGTGTCGATCCCTATACAGTTCGCACAGAGATTACATGGATTATAATCGTTCGATTTCCCGGCAAATGCATTCTCTAAACAGTTCACTGCTTTTGCAAAGATACGAGCTGTTGATGTTTTTCCGGTGCCTTTGGTTCCGATAAAAGCGTACGCATGAGGAAGGTCTTTAGCTTTTAATATATGAGAGAGTGCTTCACGAGCCGGGGTATTATCAATTTCTTCAATAGTATGAGGACGATATTTGAGATAAAACATAGGTATATTATACAATGTATGTCATTCTGGTAAGGAGCAAAGCGACGCATCCAGAATCTGGATTCTGGAGTCACTACGTTCCCCAGAATGACGGATCTTGTTTATTTCAGCAGGTTATTCACCGCATGCTCAAGGAGAGACGCAAACATTACTTCGACTTTTTTGTTGCGTTCTGCAGCCAGAAGCACTGCCTGAGGATAGCAGATAAAGATTTCACCAAACAGCCTATTTGTTTCGGTCATATCTTCCTTATATGAAAAACACAGAACCGGCAAGGCAACATCTTCGTCTTTATAGGTAGAGGCAATATCACGCATTTTACGTTTTCCTATAAAGACAATATTTACTTCGGCATCTGTAGGCACTCCATACTGGATCAGCAGCGAACTTACCTGTGTGGTTATCGCTTTTCTGTTTATCTTGTACCGGGATGTGGTGATGATATTAATCATAATAAAAAAAATGTCGGTCACCATACGGTGACCGACGCTGATATTTACATTAGCGGCGATGACGATTTTTAACACGTTCTTTTTCTTTTTCTTTACGCTGTAGAGAAGGTTTCTTATAAAATTGACGATTTCTAATCTGATCAACTAGATTCTCTTCTATAAACATCTTGGTAAATTTTCGAAACATTGAGTCCTTAGATTCTCCTTTCTTTTTTGATACAACAACCATTACTTTCAACCTCCTCTCCTTATGGGATGTTATTCTGGGTACTTAAGAGAGACACAGAATAACTGAGTAATTAATAAATATATCGAATGCTATACGAATAGTACCGAAACCATCCAAATATGTTGTATTTTAGTATATTTGTTTGATTATTTCAATGGCGCGCTCAAAAGAGATAGTCGTTGGCTTCGCATGCGGGTTCAGAAGTGAGCCATTGGTGATAATGTTTTTGGATGAATGGAGTCCCCAGTGTGCCATGGGATCTGCTTCTTTCAGACGTTCCCATAACACTTCAAGATCATTCTGATTATTCGGGAAGAGCTTTATCTTCAGGAATCCACGTTCCGGATCCTTCCGTACAACAAGCTGAAAGCCGCTTTTGAGAGCAAGCTTAAGAGCTTCTTCGTTCTTTGATTCAAATGCGACTGTGCGTCCCCATTTCGAATTAAACACGACGCCGTTCTCGATCGCTGCTTCGGCGTTTGTTTTATTTCTCATCATAAACAGTGCCGATTCAAGAATGAGCATCATCTGCTCAATCACTTTTATATCATCCTGTTTCAATATGAATTTAATGCCGAAAATAAGCTGATGCGGGAGGAAATCATACAGATCGAGTGATGGCTGATGGAAATCTACTTCACCGAAGTTATCGATCATATTTACATAATCCACTACTCTGCTCAGCGGTGCGCGCTCACGTGGAGGGATATAATCATTTGCCATGCAGTAATCAAATACGAGTTTTGAAGCAGATAAATATCCTTTAATGTGGTGATGATCAAACTTACCGAAACCGGTATCAACGTGTATGACATCAGGATTTGCATCGGGAGGTAGATTATTGAGAGTCTGTTCAATCGGAACAAAAGCAAACTGTGCATCAGCCCAGCCTGGAACATATTTGCGTACGAGCCATGCACTTGTCACGGCATCAAGGTCTACCGACATGTGTGTTACGATTGTTTTCATAGAAGATATTATAACAAATAGAATGGATCCCGGACCTGCCTGCCGGCAGGCAGGTCAAGTCCGAGATGACAGTGAAGACCACTGAGTACTTATTTCTGGTTTCTTTTTAAGAATAGTAGCTGTCATTCCTACTGTATTTTTTGCTCGTCGTGCAAATCGTTCTTCCGATAGTCTGCCGAGGTCTGCAGGTTTATGAAAATCAACACCGCCCGTTTCGAGTAGATCGTAATCATTAACAATTTCCTTTAGCGTTACGATGTCATCTTCGATGCGTTCCTGCATCTCTACCGGATCGAGGAATCCATTGATTGTTTCAAGTCCATCAATTCTCTTCTCTTTTGCAAAACTGATGAGCATATCTTTATCAACGGGCGGATTTACGGTAAACCAGTGAGCAATACTTGCAATCCCTCCTGCGTTTCGGATGAGGCTTACGGCATCATCCATAGACATCGTATGCAGGTACGGTACTTTGATCCCTTTGATAAATGGATCGTTACCGAGATAAATATCATAGATCTGTTTATCGGGTCTGTGTGATTTCACGAGAGTAGCTTTCTCTTCAGGCATCTGAGTAATTACGTGTGCGATAATGGCTTCGTTTTCCGGATGCTTTAATAGTGCTGAAACAAGATGTGGGCTCGCCAGGATATCGCCTGGTGTCTGCGCACGCACTTCGTCGAGTGTGATTTTAAACCCTAACTGAACAAAATGCTCGACATATTTTGACATGCGTTGCATGCGGTTTTCACGTGCTGTATCGCAATATGCTTTTAGTTTTGCATCTGTTGGATCGACAAATAGTCCGATCATATGGAACGAAGCTGAAGAAGGGATATTCCCATCGAGTTCTTTAAATGTATTGACTGAAATCTCTATACCGGATATAAACTTCACTTCATGATTGAGCTTTTTTAGTTTTAAAAAGGTATCTGCATTGATTAATGCATCGTGATCGGTAAAGGCAACAGTTGAGATTGAGTTATGTTTAAACAGATCAAGAAGTTCAGTATATGAAAGAATACCGTCGGATGTTGTGGTATGGCTGTGAAGTGTTTCGTATTGCATGTTATTGTATAGACATGTCATCCTGGTAAGATACAGCATATCCAGGATCAGATTCTGGAGTCGTCATTTCATTCCTCCCCAGAATGACTAGGTTATAACAGTTGATTCAACTCATCAATACTTACTAACTTGAACTCTTTTTCTCCTCGTTTCTTCAGTTCAATCTTATCTCCTGTTTTTTTAGATACAACCAGTCGATAAGGAATGCCTATTAAATCAGCGTCTGCGAATTTAAATCCGGCAGAGACGTTCTCACGATCATCGAAGAGGACTTCGAGGCGATGGTCGATGGACAATAGGCGATAGACTTCCTCACATCTATTTTTTATTTGTTCATCCTGCAGATCGAGGCCAACAAGGTGAACCTGATAAGGTGCGATTGCTTCTGGCCATTTGATCCCGCGATCATCATGGTTCAGCTCGACTGCTGCGGCCAGTGTGCGACCGATGCCGATGCCATAGCATCCCATATAGTACGGTTTTGCCGCTCCATCTTTATCTATATAATTAGCATTCTGCATTTTTGTTGTATAGTGATATCCGAGCTGGAAAATATTGCCGACTTCGATTCCTTTTCGTGCCACCAGTTTCTTTCCTGATGTGTGTATATATCCCTCTTTTGCAAGTGCGATATCACCTTCGAGATCAACCTTGTAATCACGATCAATATTCATATTGAGCATATCTCTATGTTTTTTATTTGCGCCACCATATGCATTTACGATAGTTCGGAGTGAATCATCACCCACGATAATCAGTTCTGCCGTTTTTTCCATATTCTCTTTAATGCCTACCG
>CAYXCP010000057.1:0-6890 GCA_964463455.1 uncultured Gammaproteobacteria bacterium | reverse complement strand
TTCTTTTAAGACTTCGAGTCTCCACCATTCTCTGTTTACGTAGTACATTTTATACATGCGCTCAAACCAGATCTCGACTTCCTGATAGTTATCTTTATTAAGTAGATGACTGAGAATAAATTTTTCTTTTATATCGAGACGCTTTTCATCTTCGGTTTTTGAAAACTGCGAAAAGGTAAACAGAAAAGGTATCGATAGGAAGAAAAAGAGAATGATAAATGGCATACAGAGAAGAAATAGAATCTGAATAAACAAGTACGTTAACAAAAGTGCACTCCGTAATACGAATCCCATTCCTCGGGAGATGAGGTCGAATGTGAATTTGTTAAACCAAGCATCAAATGAAAACCCAACCGTATTATTTGTGCCCTGTAAATTTTTCCATGGAGAAAACAGTGTTTTAAGAAGTGCAGTTACAGAAAAAAAGTATGGAATAAAAATCGCAATATTAACAAGTGCTTCGAAAAAAGTCTTGAATGATGAGTTGTAGAAATGAGCAAACTTTTTCTGCATACTTCATTATACATATAAGTATATATCTATTGCAGAGTTGCAGATGAGGTTGATGTCTGTGATATCGGAGTCGGACTTATAGTAGGAGTTATATTCCCTGCACTACCGGAGGTATATACAAAGTTCCGATCAAGTATCACTTCATCCGACGATGAAATGCTTCGTACCTTTATTTCGAGTGATTGCGTTCCTGAACTGAGATTATATAAACATGCTGGTTTATCAGTAAAATCGGACCAACTGCCGCCGTTTATGCGATATGACCATACTACATCGCAGTATTCACCTGATTGGTATGCAATATCGAAACAGACTGGGTTTGTTGAAACTGTCTGCATTTCACCCGGATAGGTGATGCGGGCCGGGCCCACCATTTTTTTGCATGAAGTCTGTGTAAGTGCAGGAGTTAAAGTTGGGCTTATGGCATCTGTTGATTTATGTGCAGCAACTGGTACAGATTCATATGATACTGCCTGGGCTTCATGAATAAAGGGAGTTGGCGTAACAACAGTTATCTGCTGGGATGGTTGCGGCGCATTTGTTTTAGCCGGATTTGTTTTTAAATTATTTATGTTGGTAACGATCGCAGTAATTAAAATCGGAATAGTAAGCGTGGCAGTAAAAAAATCAAGATATGCTTTTTTAGAAGGTAATGTTTTAATAGATTGTTTAATTTTTTCTTTCGAAATCATACCATCAAATAACAAAAATACTGTGTAACTAATAGTGATTTTGAGCAGTGATATCATTGTATATTTTTTTACAAATAATAGCAATATATTTTTTCGTGTGTTTTTTTTGATTTACAACAGATTTTTTCAAAAAAATGAAGTTTGATTTAGACTGTTGCAACAATGCTGTTAAAATAATTTTTAAAATGGTACTTGACATATGAAATTAATAACTTAACATTAAATTTATATATGAAAAAAATTGATTTAGAACCTCCGGGGGCACAGCCAAGAATACTACCTTTCTCACAGGTTTTATACAAGACTGGAATACCTCTTCCCTACTTCATACCACAGAACAAAAAAAATCATTTCTTTTATGAAAACGAATTATCATCACTCATTCCAAGATTAAAAGTAAAAGTACACAGTGATCTCGAACAGTGCTATAACTTATGGAATCATTTTTCTACAAACGAAAGTCTGTATGATCTATGGGATTTTCGATATGCTTGGTATCAGGTATATGAATATAAGCCATTCTTCTACACCATTTATGAAGGGAAAAATCCATTAGCTTCACTGCCTCTCTGGTTTAATCATGATGCGGGAAGGTATGAATTTTTTGGTGGCTGGTGGTCTGAAGATAATACCTTCTTTGCAAAAGATGAGCGATTCATCGACTTCTTATTTGAAATTGTACCTACACCTGTATCACTTGAAGGAATAAAACTTACCTTTAATCGTGAAGGCAAAAAAATAAATTCATTTTTAGTAGAAGATGATAAGAAAAGTATCATCAATACGCGCACATATAAATCGATCGAAGATTATATGGGCGAGCTCAAAAAGAAATATCGATATAACTTAAAAGCAGATCATAAGCGTATACAGGAACAGAAGCCTCAAATCAAAGAATTTGAAATGTGTGGATTTGATAAGTTCCATAACATCATAGATCTGAACAAAAAGCGATTTAATGGGCATAGCTATTTCAATAATATTGATAGTATGAAGGGCTATGAGTTTGTATTCAAAAATGCAAAATCGTATACGTATAAAACAATAGAAGTAGATATTGACGGCGTAAAGGCTGCCGCTGATCTGATCATACAATATAACAAGCAATATTACACACCTATTGGTGCAAATAATGTCGACGAATTTAGTGGCATCGGGTACTTCATGCACTATTACGAGCTGGAAGATGCTATCAAAAACCAGGCAGAAATTGTCGACTGCTCACAGATAGACTACGGATGGAAGCACAGGTATTTTGATCAGATGAGTATGTATAAGATTGAAAAGTAAGAGATGAGTTGGTATGCTTCCGATATGACTTCTTCACAGATACACATAGGCGTTTTCGCACGAGATATTGATTGTATATTTTATAGCTCTGATATCTATACATATATATATATAGTAGAGAATGAATCGGTTACGCATCGATGGATACGTGACTTCGTAGCCTCAGATCAGATTCTTACGTATGATATTTCTGATGTACATGATCCTGATAGTGGAATCATGACCATACTTACCACCTCTGATCTTTTACAGAAACTTAAAACAAAACAGATAAGCTATCTCCATACGACTGAAATTGTTACGAAAGAAATAGAAGCATTAAGTAATACATATGGCGTAACTTGGATCGATACTCCATCAGCGCAACATGAACAGTTTGAAAATAAACTATGGTTTGATAGATTTCTGACTGAACACAACATCTCACATCCGAAAAGTACTGTGTATCATGTGGGTGACACACTTCCCTTCAAGAAAAATGTTTTACAACGCTCTGATTCGTGGGGTAGTGAAGGTACCTTTTTCGTAAATTCACATGAGGAATTAGATGCACTTGTTTCAAAAAAAACGTTATCAACAGGTGAAGAGATGCTTGCACGGGAAAAAAGGGAGGGAATAACATATGGTATTAGTCTGTTCATCTGCCCCGGATATGTCCTTGTATCACCTGCACGGACTCAAGTGTTTCAACAGAGTGCAGATGGACACGATTTATTTCTGGGTGTGCAGTGGATCCCACCGGAAACATTCAGCGAAACTGCAAGAAAGAATATACATGATGTATTTAGAAAGCTAGGTGCATGTTTATATGAATCGCACTATCTCGGGTATGCAAATATTGATTTTATTATGGACGATGATGATGTCCCTTATATCATCGAATGTAATGCGAGATATTCAGCGGCTACTACACATATCGCATGGAAGCCTGAATTAATGCACGGTGTTGTGATTCATGAGTTGTTTGCAAAAGCAATAATTGAACCTCAGAATTACGGTGAGTATATTTATCGTGGCATGCCTGATACGAAGTTTGATGGAACCATGCTCGATCTGGATATATTTACGGATAGTGCATACGAATTAAAGGAGATGAAATCAGTTGGATTATATGCGTACAAACAAAATGTTCAGTTTATCACTTCTGATATTCGATCTCGGGCAGAGAAAAGTATTATTTATTTTTCAGAATATAGTGAGGGTTCTATCATTACATCATATAAAACAGTTGGATACGCATATACATCATTTGCTTTGTGTGAGGCACGCGGGAGATTGAACTATACTGGATTAACAGTTAAGCATTATTATGCATATTAAGCAGGTTGTCGAAGAAACAATAAAACGAAAAGATGAATTACTTCATGCAATGAATGTGCATGGATCCCCTCTTTATCTGTTTGATACGAAAGCCGCGGAGAATGCTACCTTATCTTTCGTTCAGACATTTAAAAAAGAAATACCCCGTTTTCATGCGTATTATGCGATGAAATCTAATCCTCATCGGTATATGCTCGAAACAGTTATTAAGAATGGATATGGTATAGACGTATCGAGTGGTCGAGAACTCAAGCTCGCCGTTGAAGCGGGATCTACTGACATGATTTTTACGGGCCCGGGAAAAACAGATGAGGAACTTGAAATGGCTATAGAACATCATAAAGATATCATCGTGAATATTGATAGTTTTGGTGAACTGAGAAGATTAGCAAAAAAAGCAGCACAACATAACATACAAATACGTGTGGGAGTACGGGTATCCCTTCAGGTACATGGTAACTGGAATAAATTTGGAATACCTCTTTCCGACCTCAAAGAATTTGTAGATGAAGCGCATACATATTCATCCATCGATTTACAGGGCATACAGATGCATATGAGCTGGAATGAAAGTGTAGAGCCTTATAAAAAAGCATTTGAGGAACTATCTGCTTATCTAAAAACTAACTTTCAGACAGATGATCTGGATTGGATAACATATATTGATTTTGGTGGCGGATTTTTGCCGCAAGGTTTAAATGGCGATTACGATCTGAAGCAGTCAACCCCTGAACATATGATTTACACAATTGATAAGGGATTGTCATTATCAGAATATGCTAAGGGTATCGGTGATATTATTCGCGATACGATGCCTGACCTGCCATCATGTAGATTCTTTGCAGAACCAGGCCGGATTATCGCAACGCCGAGTATGTATATCGGACTACGAGTTGTGGATGTAAAAAAGCCAGGAATTGCAATCATCGATGGTGGCAATAATATTGTTGGTTGGGAGCGATATGAAACAGAATACCATCCGATTGTTAACCTTACTCACCCATCGGATAAAGAAATTACATTTCTTCTATATGGATCTCTGTGTACACCTCATGATATATGGGGATATTCATGCTTTGCAGAAAAAATAGAGGATGGCGATATGCTGGTTATCCCTAATCAGGGAGCATATACATACACACTTGCACAGAATTTTATCAAGGACATACCTGAAGTTGTACGAATATGAAATCACTCTCACACGGTAGTTTACCTGAAGTAATATCTCCACACTTATTGAAGTTGATAGCAGCAACAGGTGGTGCAGAGGGTCCTATCGGTCGCCAATTTATCGCACATCCTGATAAAGAAAATAAGTACGAAAAAGAGGGTGAAGCTGACCCCTATCTTGAAGATTCATATGAAGTGGCGCCTGGTCTGGTATATAAATTCCGAGGCAAGATGCGTGAGGATGGATCGGTAGATTATTACGGACGCGCACTGTGGACAATAAGCCGCTTTTGTGCAAGTTATTGCAGATTCTGCATGAGAGGACGTGAAGTGGGACTCCCCTCTTATATACGTCTGAAATCTGATTCTGCATTATCACAGAAATCACATCTCACTGAAGATGATCGCGAGCATGTATATACATTCATACAATCACACCCTGAACTGAATGAAGTTATTCTTTCCGGTGGAGATCCATTTGTAAATACTAGGGAATATCTGTCGTCTATAGTCCATCGCCTATCGTCTTTGCAAAATGAAGGGCACCTGGATATTATTCGCATTGGAACACGATTGCCTATTCATAATCCTTCTTTATTTAAAGACTGGCATTTTGAACTTATTGAACAAATAAAAAACCCTTACATTATGCTTCATGCGAATCACCCGGCTGAACTGACACCTGAAACCCTGAACGTACTAAACCGGATGAGAAAATCCGGGGCAACCATAATGAGCCAAACCGTGTTATTAAAAGGGGTAAACGATTCTGTCGAAACATTACACACATTGTTTAATACATTAGCTTGTGAAGGTATTCGTCCTTACTATCTATTTCAGAACGATCCCGTGTATTGGGCACATCATTTCACGGTACCATTTGATGAGGCACTTACGATATGGGATCAGTTACGAAGAAGATTGTCGGGCGTGGCTGCTACTGCTAAATTTATCATAGAACCTGCGGGTGGACTCGGTAAAATACCAGTGCCTGAAAGTGGCGCATGGGATTTTCAGGTAGATTCTTATGAAGATTTTAATGGTAAAACATATAAGATAAAAGCCCGGGACTAGCCCGGGCTTGATGGCTGCTCGAAAGCAGTTTAGGCTTTCCACTCGAAGACGAGCGTTGTTGCGGTCTCCTTTATCAATACAGGAGAGCATTTCTTGCCAGGTCATTTCGCATGGTTAAGGCATAGAGTTGTGGCTGCTCTGACAAGAGCTGCAAATTCTTCATCGCGCCAGTTCTGCCTTACACGGCAATCCTGTATCTTTTTCTTGTTACCAGGCTGTCGTTTTTTTTGTGAAGTCTCTCTTTTCTTTCTCAAAGAAGGAGACACATATACTATAGCGCGTGCAGACAGAATCGTTTAGCCATTCCTCCCTGTACGCACTACGATGCGGGTAATGATCCCACCTCCATCGAAATGTACGAGATTTCCTACTACTCGCTGAAGCATGATATTCTCCTTCATGAGATGCGGCTACCGCATTGTAGCAATCTATTATACCATCACAGGTGTGTGTTTATTATTTTGTGAAGCGCTATTGTATGAAGTGTGGCTGATGCTGGACTTGAACCAGCGACCTACCCGATGTAAGCGGGGTGCTCTACCAACTGAGCTAATCAGCCAAGGAATCTACGATTTAGACAATGGGCTATAGTCTATAGACCGCAGACCGCAGACCATTGTCTAAAAAGCGCAGCTTTTTGTGGGCGTAGATGGGATCGAACCATCGACCTTCGTCTTATCAGGACGACGCTCTACCACTGAGCCATACGCCCTCATGTGGCATCACAATCTGTACATTATAGCACAAAAATAACAAGAAATTGTTTGTAGAAAAGGCAGTTGACTTTCTGCTTCTACAATACTAATGTATTATGTATAATAAGATTTAAGT
>CAYXCP010000056.1:3896-7122 GCA_964463455.1 uncultured Gammaproteobacteria bacterium | reverse complement strand
AACTGATACGTTTTATCTATGCATATACAATCAAATCAATCTAAAACTTTTGTCATTATTGCCGGTTTTATAGTTTGTCTTCTCGTATCAGGAAAACAGGCACAGGCTGTCTGGTATGTGAATTCCTATGGAAGTTTAGTCGAAATGAGTAGTGGACAGGTCTTAGGTAAAGATGACAGTGGTGGGGGTGAAAGCCACGGCGGTTCATCAGATTCAGAAGATTCACATTCCGAGTCAGGTTCGAGTTCTCAGTCAGAATCATCAAATTCAGGGTCCTCGGGAAATAGTTCTTCAGAGCCCGAAAATATAGAACCTACAGATGCTCAGCATCCAACTGAAGTAAGAAGATCAGAACCACCTCGCATTACGCCGACTGGTTTTGTAAAACGTGAAATACGTGTGTCGGAAACGCCTCGTATGAGACTTTCAATCACTCCCCGTGTTCGTATATCTGAAATGCCACGAAAGCTGGACCTTACCAACGTAAAACCTCTCGAGTTACGTGATGATGCGAGTAAACCAGCCCGTATACGATTCGAAAATAGAGGCAAAGATGTACAGATCAGAACTGAAAATAAACAAAAAGAAACACATGATATCGACGCACAAAAAGAAGTAGAAATAGAACCACATCAGGATGCAAACAAGGTGAAAATAGCTACATCAGGTGCTGATAAACTTGAGTTCACACGAAATAAAGTCGGTGCCGAAACCAAAATGCCGTTATCCGTAAACCCTGATACAAACGAACTCAGCGTCGAAACACCAAAAGGAACAAAAGTGGTCACTGTATTACCTGATGCAGCAGTACAGAATATATTAATGAATAAAGTAATTGATTCAGTCGATAGTTCTTCATCGGATTCCGCACATACGACGGTCACATTATCAACGGATGGTGATAAAACAGTCTACGAAATGAAAGGACCGAAAAACAAAAAAGTATTTGGTCTCTTTCCCGTAACCATTCAGAAAACGGTTACCGTCTCCACTGATACAGGTGCTGTAGTTAAGGAAGATAAGAGTCTTGCCGATACATTTCTCGACTTTATATCGTTCTAAAAATATTTATCTATCAGAAAAACGAAATCGGCATGTAAGTACGGTTTATATTCATGTGTGTAGTTATAGAGCTCGCGCGTAAGTCTGCTGAAATGCATATAACGCCATCGTGGATGAATGGCCTTTTCAATTTTGTTTGTCATCACTTCTTCTGAATGAACGATGCGATCCAAAGGTGCCCGTTCACGGTGATATTCTTCCCACTGGTTATACCACAGACTATCACATGAATAAATAAACATATCATGAGGAACGGAGATACGTTTAAATACCTCCATTAGCATAAGCCCCTCTACGATAACATGATCATGTTTCTGTGCGGTAGACAGAATATCATTTTTTAATCTTTTCTTATCGAACGAATGAAGATAGGTACCAGTATGAGGAGTGAGATAATGATCGACATGAATAATGTGTTTCGCTTTCAATGCAATTTTCAATGCGGGTGATACAAATGTTGTTTTTCCCGACTGCAATGCACCATCGATGCCAATTATTTTGACATGAAGCTTTTGCACTTTATGAACGAGATCGATTATATCGTCGACTATCTCCATATATGTAGTTTACCTTATATCGACTTAAGATTGTAATTGGTTCGCAATTTAGCTATGATAATGATCATGAAAAAGGTAATGCTCATTATAGGTGTGTTTATAATCTTTGTGTCGACAGGTATTTATGCCGCATATAAATACAGTATTGTGCAAACAGAACCCACACCTCTCCTTGAACCCACCCCTGTGATTAGTCTGGTGCAAACGACATCTATGCCTACCCCTACTAAAATAGCTTCAAATTCCGGCGATATTAGCGCTATTACCCCCATCCATGCAGGTACAGTAAGCTTTGCACGCAATGAAGGTAAAGTAATAATGAGATACAGAGGGAAAATATACGATGATACAAATCAGACTCAGCCGATCGAAATTACGGTCAAGGATAGTGACAAGTTGCAGTGGTATGGACTGGTAGACGCTCCTGATTTCGTCAAGCCCGGTGCATTTATGAATGATGAATTTTTTGGGTTTAAACCTACCGAAGATACCAGGAAAATAGTATTTATCATGCGCTGGGGAAAAGAGAATGATACCATTGGCTATTATGCGTATCTGTATGATCCGTCCAAACCAAATGCTCCTGTTACGCTTATCAAAAAATTTACTCCTGATGCTAGTACTAAATACGGTGTCCCAAAAGTTAGCTCATTAAGTCCAGATGATTCATACGCAGCATTTGATATGTATAGCTGCTGGAACTGTGGAGGAAATAAACCTGAAACACTGTTGGTCCGTTTTTCTGATTTAGCAATGAGTCGTATTGGATTGACAAGTAGCTTTACCTGGAAAACAGGTGGTGAATATACCT
Source organism: uncultured Gammaproteobacteria bacterium (assembly GCA_964463455.1). Lineage (GTDB taxonomy): Bacteria > Patescibacteriota > Microgenomatia > UBA1406 > GWC2-37-13 > JBDKFK01. The sequence goes on along the minus strand of CAYXCP010000056.1, from coordinate 4,692 downwards.
ACAAAGCATATATAGAGAAAGAATGTTCTGAGCCCGGTCCTGCTCAGTGTTTTGAGGATCCAGCGAGCCTACCTACCAAGGCTGGTACATTCAAAGCTGACTGATATCACTCCATAAGACCCATTGATTTTAAACTATAACATCGGTCTGAAGTCACGATAAGGTGATCACGGACTTTAATCCCCATCACGTTTCCTGCACCCATAAGCCGTGTGGTAACCACAATATCTTCATCAGATGGATCAGGATCACCTGACGGGTGATTGTGTGCGATTACTATTGATGCCGCATGCCGACGAATGGCCATATGAAATAACTCGCGTGCATGGATGAGACTCGCATTTAAGCTCCCCACTGATATCGTATCAATCGAAATAACTTTGTCTCGGGTATTGAGCGAAATATTTACGAAATGTTCTCTGTTCATATCTGCGATGTGACTACGTATCGCATCTGCAAGAGGAGCTTTGTGTGCTTTTTGACTGTAATAGAGGTCGGCTGCAGCGGGTACCTCTTTGACCCGTTTTGCAATCTCAAAACACGCTTTGAGCTGACAGGCTTTCGATTGGCCAATCCCGTAAAACGACACAAGGTCTTCGATTGATGCTTCTATGATATTTTGTAGTGATCCATATTTGGAAAGCAGTGCATACGATAATTGCATAACAGATTGGTTCACCGTTCCCCTTCCTAACACTACAGCAAGAAGATCTGTGCTCGATAGTGACTGTGCACCTTTATATATCAATCGCTCACGTGGTCGCTCGTCTTTGGGAAGATCGCGAATCATGTTCAT